>JBGQDJ010000237.1:0-5034 GCA_041495805.1 Geobacteraceae bacterium | reverse complement strand
TCAGTTGTCACCATTGGCACCGGCATCGATCTCACCAGTTTGCCGACGCCCAAGCCAAGGGCCATGGTCTATAATCAGCCGAACGCCGGCCTTTCCGGTTTCAACCCCAACGAAGAGCATGCGCTGATCGACCAGAATATATTGTATGCCATGCGCAGTGACCTCAACAGCATCAACAATTATTCCAAGCCGTATGTACTCCTCAAGTATTTTGACGATGAAGCCCAGGAATGGAAGATGGACGTTTACAACGTAGTACGCCCCACTTTCAGCTATGAGATACCGGTTGGTTCCCGGATAACCCCCCCCTTCCCCCCATCATTCATCTCCCCTCCCGACAACGCGATCAAATCATGTTCCGACAATACGTGCGGCAAGAATTGGTACCTGAAAGACGAAAAAGGCGGACACTGGGCAAAAGGGGCCAACTGGATAGACGGTGATAACAGATCGTATGCGGCCAAGTCCAAGATCTACATGCAATGGTACTATTACATGCGCCCGGATTTTTACTGGCCGGGTTCGAAAAAAAAGGAGGGGGATGTGGTGCCGTTCCTGAATCCCTCTATCGGCGCCTTGCAAAGCCCGCCATCCATTCCGACCGACGTCGTCTATGTCACGAAATGGCCGGCAACCCCGTCAGTGCTGCCGGTAGGCGATACCCTGACGACCGCCCGTGACGGCGGGCCCGATCTCTATAACTTTGCCGCTGCCCAGGTGGTTTTCGACGATAACGTATACAATGGTGGCGGTCCGCTGGCCAAGCTGTATGCGCCGCAACGCTATCTCTATGCTGACCTTGCCTCGGTCCCCGGGGCAATCAAGACTGAAACCGGCGCCGGCGGCGTATTGACCTTCCCGGACATCCCCTTTGCCATCCAGGCACGGCTCTTTTACGATCCGGTCAACCACAGGCTGGGATTCAAAGGGGTGTGGATTTCCGCCGAAGGCGAGGTCACAAACACTCCTGCCGACTGGCTCCTCCCCAACCTGATGACGGCCGCGGAGAAAAATACCATCAAGAGCATCAACACCGACAAGGCAGATACGGCATACGGAGGGTGGAATACGGCAGTAGACGCACTCTACAGCCAGGCAAGAAATCCGGGAAACCTTTCGTATCCAACGGGCACGATTGTCAATCCGTTTAATCCGGCCAGGTCAGACACTCCGGCTGCCTGGCAGGCAAAATGGGGCATTCCCCTGGGCCTGCAGCTGAAAAACGAGGTTGTGGCGCCAGCCAGTTCAATCGTTGGCGAGAAGAACGCCCTCAGCGCCGGAATGGCGCAGGGCGAGGGGTTTGTGGTTGTCGCCGAGAACAACGACCCGGCCCTGCAGAATGCCACCATAAAGTTGCACGTGATAAGAGTAGCCGCATCAACGGCGATCTTCCAGGGGGTCATCAAAGCGATAAAATCGAAAAATGTTTTTGACGAGAAACTGACCCTGCACTATACCGGCGATTTCGGCGGGGAGCCGGAGAAGTTCACCTTCGAGTGGTACTACCAGGGGGTATCAGGACCCGCTCCACCCCTGCCGCTCCCCGGACCGGATCCCGCCCCGGTAAACGGCAACAACTGGTATGTATTCATCGATCCCGACAACGCCACCGGTGTGGGACAGACGGACATCACCATAAAAGGCGCATCCCCCCTGACACTCTCCGACAACTGGGTGGTGGCCCGCTATTACTACAAGAATGCCTGGCCATCGCCTATTAGCAAAACTTCAACTCCCGTCGCCACTCCCGCCACTCCCCATGATGACCTCAACAACTGGACCTACTGGAGCGGCGCCGACACATCCGTGACCCCGATGCTGGCAATGGGCTGGATCAAGCGGGTGATCGACGGCCTGAACCCGCTTGAGACCAGGGTGACCGACTTCCGCAACAGCGCCACCAACACCACAGTCAGCATGCTGTCCCAATTCGGCGGCCGTTACGAGGGCCCCATCGCCTTTAACAGTGATCCCGCCTACCTGAACAGCCTCGGACTTATATCGGCGTACGAGACGGTACTCAACCGCGGCAGGGAGATCAGCATTGACGCCGTTCCCCCCCAGGACTACGGACCGACCAACGACGCACTGCTCAACATATCAAGCCGTCTGGCCACATTCTACCTGGCAATTGGCAATGAGGCTTACGCCGACGCCGTTGACCCGACTATCGGCTTTTCCACCAAGAGCGCCGAATACGGCAACATGGCCCCCTCGGTATTCGCCTTCCAGAACCAGGTCGACTCCCTGCTGGAAGAAGAACTGGCGCTCATGCGCGGCAGGGACGACTCGGCGGGCAGCACCAGGAACGCCCCCTACTACAACCGTCTGATCTGGAACTTCACCCAGGGCGAGGGAGAGGTGGCCTATGCCCAGAACTACAACATCACCGACCAGAATAGAAACGGCGTCATCAACGCCGCTGACGCCAGGATCATGTATCCACAGGGCCATGGCGATGCCTGGGGCCATTATCTGCAGTCGATCAACTACTACTACAAACTGCTCGGCCACCCGTACTTCAGTTGGGAGCCACGGGTAGAATACGTCCTGGTGGCGGGTCAGCCGATCATGGTCGACTACCTTGACGAGCGCAAATTCGCAACAATCGCCGCTGCCAGGGCCAAGACCGGCGCCGAGATTCTGGATGCAACCTACAAGAAGCTCTATACTGACGAGCCGGCCGGACAATGGCAGGGGTACAAGGACAGCTATGCCGACCGTGCCTGGGGGGTTGACGAATGGTCACGCCGGGCCGGCCAGGCCGCCTTCTTCGACTGGGCCACTGCCAACGCCATCCTGCCGGACATTGCCACCGCCCAAGACCGGACAAAATATGAATATGTCATAGACCCCACAGACCCGGCTAAAAAAAGGACGCTGCTGATAAAAACAGTGATCCCTGCCGCAGACATCCAGCAGATCGACCGGAGCAAGGCGCCGGAACTGGTCTCCATCGCCTCCCAGTTCCATAAGATGCAGTCCAAGATGAACGAGGTGGACAATGGCATCAATCCGCTCGGCCTGGTCAAAGGGGTGGTGCCGTTCGACATCGATCCGGCCATGCTCGATATGGTCGGATACGGGGTGGACAGCAAAACCCACTTCGAGCAGATCTATGCCCGCGCTACCGATGCACTGCAGAACGCCATGGTGGTGTACGACTACGCCAACGGCTTCACCCAACGCTTGCGCCAGAATCAGGACACCCTTGAGGAATTCAAGAACAACCTGACCGACCAGGAGCGGGATTACCGCAACCGCCTGATCGAGATCTTCGGCTATCCCTACGGCGATGATATCGGGGCGGGTAAAACCTATCCCGACGGTTATGACGGTCCTGATATCTTCCACTATAATTATGTGGACTATACCGAACTGACCGGCAAGCCGATTCAAGGAATCAAGACTTATACAAGGACCTTCACTTTTCAACCATCTTTAATGGCGAGTCTTGGCAATCTCGCCGGCGCTGCATCTGATGATGAGACGATCACGCACGATGTCACCTACAACATTGCGACGGACAGCAATTGGCAGGTTAGCCCCGGGACCTCGAAACGGAGAGCACCGGGCAGGATCCAGCAGACACTGTCAGACATGATTGTGGCTGAGGCAAATTACAACAAGGCGGTTAAAGAGTTCAATAACATGACGGGGGTGATCGAAGACGCGAAAAATAACCTGCTGAAAAGATACAATGTGCTCGCAGAACAGATCAAGCTTCGGAATGAAACCGAAAATACGATGATTAGCCTGGACGTAGCGTTAAACACGGTTCATGCGGTGGGCATTGCACTCAAAAGGGCTAGTGCAATTGCAGGAGCGGTAGCCAATACTGTTTGTGAAGGCATACCGAAAGAAGTAAGCGTGTGGGGGGGTGATGTAACATCGCCCGCCAGAATGGGAGTGAGGCTTGTAGCGCAAATCGCCGGAGTCGCATTTGACATTGGCGGTGATGGAACCGATATAGCTGAATTCAGTATGAACACCGTCAAAGAACGTGTACAGGCTGGCACGGAGCTGAAACTTGCCACGTCGGAAGCTGACTACGAGGTGTGGAAACTTGTTCAAGATATGCAGGCGATGATTCGGGAACTCGATCCGAAGCTTCTGGAAACCTACACGCTCAAAGAAACCCTGCAGCAGGCAATAGGGAATTATCAGGCCGCGTTGGCGGAAGGCTTAAGAGTTTGGGATGAACGCACCGAGAAACGCGCCCAGTCCGCCGCCGAGGTGCAGGAGTACCGCTTCCAGGATCTGGGCTTCCGGGTCTTCCGCAACGACGCCATCCAGAAATACCGGGCGCAGTTCGACCTGGCCGCTAAATACGTCTACCTGGCGGCCACGGCCTACGATTACGAGACCAATCTGCTCGGCACCGCTTCCGGCGCCGGCAGGAAGTTCCTGGGCGAGATCGCCCGGCAGAGGACCCTGGGAGTGGTCAGCAACGGGGTTACTCAGGCAGGATTCCCCGGCCTGGCTGATATCATGGCGCGCCTCTCGCAAAACTTTGTTGTCTACAAAACCCAGCTCGGCTTCAACAATCCGCAGACCGAAACGACACCATTCTCGCTGCGTAGCGAGCTGTTCAGGATCAAGTCCGATGCAACCTCCAACGAAGACTGGAGGAATGTGCTGAAAGACCACAAGGTGGACGACCTCTGGAAGATCCCGGAGTTTAAACGCTACTGCCGGCCCTTCGCGCCGGAGAGCGCCGGTCCCCAGCCTGGCATCGTCATCATGTTCCCGACCACGGTTACCTACGGCAAGAACTTCTTCGGCTGGCCGCTCTCCGGCGGAGACAGCGCCTACAGCACCAGCAACTTCGCAACCAGGGTGCGTTCCGTAGGGCTCTGGTTCCAGAACTACAACAAAGCCGGTCTGTCCAGCACGCCCCGCGTTTACCTGGTTCCCATCGGCGCGGATGTGCTGCGTTCCCCAACCGGGGACGGCTTTGCCACCCGCGAATGGCAGGTGCGCGACCAGAAGCTGCCGGTTCCATTCCCCATCGGGGACACCGACCTGAAAAAC
>JBGQDJ010000236.1:0-5070 GCA_041495805.1 Geobacteraceae bacterium | reverse complement strand
TATCGGAAAAAAAACCGGCGGCCTTTGGGGCTGCATTTTCAGCAGCCCGGTTCATGCTCAGGACAAAATTGTCGACCTGCGCCTGATAACCGATCTTTCCAAGCAAATCTGCCACGTTGCGAATCTTATCGGGGAGCAGGATCTTGATCATCTGGTTTTTGAAATATCCATCCACCGAACCCACCGAAATGACCGCGTTTTTTGTGCCGATGGAAAGGGCCTCTTTAAGACCGTTGACCAGTGTAGAGTTATCCGGCGCCACTTCCTGGGAAACTGGTTGTGTCCCGTTAAACAGGTCGTCAAAAAAACCCGCGTAGCAGTAAGGAGTGGCAAAGGAGAGGCCCAGCAAAATAATTGTCCCGAAAAGATATTTCATAATTACGCCTGATTTTTGTATTGGGAATGGTTTTAACTGCTCCATCTGCATGAAGGTTTTGGAATAAAATCTTACTACCAGGCAGTTGATTGTCAAGCCTTGCGACTTAAGAATAGAAGAATTTTTGCCGTCAAATCATCAAATGACGTGAGAAGATCCAGACAAAAAAACAAGGTTGATATTTTGATTATTAAAATTGGAAAAATGTGGTATATATCGCACATTATTTATCAATTATGATAAGGAGGTTTGCGCATGTTGCAGGAATTCAAGGATTTTATTGCCAAGACCAATGCATTGGCGCTGGCCATAGGTGTTATAATCGGCGCTGCCACGGGTAAGGTTGTTACGGGGGTCGTGGACGATGTTCTGATGCCTCTCATCAGCCTGGCCCTCCCTTCGGGGGATTGGCGTCAGGCGAAGATCATCCTGAATACCGTTACTGACGCAAAAGGAAAGGTTACCGAGAGCGCCATTACTTATGGCCACCTGCTGGGGACTCTCATAGATTTCATTTTCATAGCCCTGGTGGTATTCCTGATTGTCAGGGCATTGATCAAGCCGCCACCCCCGGGGTCACCCACCAAGAGCTGCCCGGAATGCCTGGAATCGATATCCGCTGAGGCACGCAAGTGCAAGGCTTGCGGTTCAAACGTGGCATGACAGCTGGTTCAGCCTCCGGATTTTCGAAGGCTGTTTATTTCTTTTCTTCTTCATAACCGGCGAGAACCTAAATACTGTTTCCAAGATAAAATGTTTACGCTTGGGAACTTATCCGCATGTGAGACTGTCTTATTCTATGAAGGAAGACCGTCATAATATTATTGATGAGGATGCTCCCCTGGTGGCTTCCTGGCGGCGCGGTGAGATTTCCTCATTCGAGGCGCTGGTGCGGAAATACCAGAAGCGGATGCTTAATATCGCATTCCGGATTACGGATGATTACGAGGACGCCTGCGAGGTGACACAGGATGCCTTTGTCGCAGCCTATAAAGGGATCGATTCGTTTCGCGGCTCAGCCCGTTTTTCCACATGGCTGACGAGCATCACCCTGAACCTGTCGAGGAACCGTCATCAACAGACCCAGTCAAAAAAGCGGAATGAAGTCTATTCCAATGTCGGCTCGACTGAGGGGGAATATAGCGCTTTGGCCTCGGAACGGCCGTCGCCAGGGCCATCGGCCCTGGAACAGCTGGAGCGGCGTGTTGTCCATGAGAGGCTTCTGCAATGCATCAAGGCGCTTTCCGTCGAGTTCAGGGAGGCTATAGTGCTGCGTGATATGCAGGATTACTCCTACGGAGAGATATGCACAATACTGAATGTCCGTGAGGGTACGGTAAAATCCCGGCTCTTCAGGGCGCGGGATATGGTAAAGGATTGCCTGAAGAGGGGTTTGGGAGAGATCTGATGGAGCATGCGGAGATACGCCTGAAGCTTGCGGCTTACCTGGATGATGCAGTCAGTGATGAGGAAAAGGAGGAGATCAAGAGGCACCTCGGCAGGTGTGGGGGTTGCCGGGGGGAGATCGCCGACCTGGAACTTACGGTCCGGTACCTGAAAAGCCTTCCCGAAGTTGAACCCACACCCTGGTTGGCCGAGAAGATCATGGCGCTGGTAAGGGATGAGGCCACACAGAAAACGAGTCTCTGGCGGAGATTGTTTTTCCCGCTCCATGTGAAATTGCCTGTTGAGGCGTTCGCCATATTTTTCCTCTGCATTACAGGCTACTACCTTACACAGATGATCAGCGAGCAGCCCCCTGTGACAAAGTCTCTTACTGTTCCGATGCAGACTCAAGGGCATACGCCATCCAATCCTGGACCTAATCCCCTGCGTACACCCGAAGCGTCCAGGCCACAAGCAGACGGACCGCTGCACAAAATGGATTCGTCTCGATCAGTGGATATCCCAATGCCGTTACCTGCGACAGAGGTCGCACCGAATCAGAAGGAATCGGCGCCTATACCTGCTATTGCCCATCCCGTCAGAAAAATGGTGGAGCCGGAGCTTAGACCTACAGACGAAGGGATTGTGTCGGATTTTGATACAGCGAATCCGGTCTTTGAAGCGAAACCCTCCGGCGCGGTGAAGCGTGGAAGGAAGGGGGCATCAGAGGACGCGCTACGGGGTGCGGAAGCTCCCACGGCGGTGAGTTCCAGGAAAGAGGAGATTGCCCTCGCAGTGGACGATCCTGCCGTAGCGACAGGTTCAATCGAAGAAGCGGTCACCCGCTCAGGCGGCAGAATCAACGGCCATTCCTACAGCGGGGAAAGCCATCTGCTTATTATCCGGATCGGCGCTCCAAATTACTCCCGACTCCTCGACCGGCTCGGTCGTATCGGCACAATGCAGGAACGTCCTCAACTTGCACCGGGAACCGCTGGGATGATCGACCTTGTTATAAAATGGTGATACATCCCCATCTCACTGAGATCAACACTTTAGAGACGTGTGCGTATTATGCCGCGACCTCGCCCAGAATCTTCTCCAATGCTTCGCGTCCGGCCACGGGTGGTCTGCAGGTCTCACGCGAACAAATATACGCTGTAGTTCTTCCTTCCAGGGTCTTGTAGTCAGAGCTTTCTTTTTCCACATCTTTAAAACGCAGGGCCATGCCGGGAATAAATCTTCCTCCAATGGCGCGCAACATCTCTGCCGTCTCAGGGTCATCGCGCCTGCCGACCAGGGTAATATCCACATCCGGTCCCAACAGGCGGTCCAAGGCGGAAACGGCGTGGAGATATTCAACCGGCTGGGCCAGCACATTGCCCATCAGAGATCGGAGTATCCCCTCTCCCTCCTTGATGAAACTCTGTCTGGCCGTTATTCTGCCGAGCCTCAGGAAATTCATGGCGGCAACGGAGTTGCCGGACGGTATTACACCGTCAGAGGAGCTTTTTTTTCTGATGAGGACGTTTTCAGCGTCACTCCCCGTATCAAAAAGCCCATAACTGAATTCATCCGCGAACAGTCGCAAGGTCTCTTTACTGAGGTCGTTTGCATAGCCGAGGTATTTCTCTTCCAGTGTTGCCTCATACATCTCGATGAGACCCCAGACAAAGAACGTATAATCCTCGAGAAATCCGGTAATAATCGACTCACCGGCATAAAAGCTGCGCAATAGGCGCCCCTGAGGAGTCACTAGCCGTTTTCTGATGAAATCCACTCCACTTACAGCGGCTTCCAGGTAACTGCGCTTTCCGGTTGTGGCATATCCCTTGGCCAGCGCGGCAATCATCAATCCATTCCAGGAGGTCAGAACCTTTTCATCGCGGAGCGGCTTCACCCTTTTTTCCCGGCCGGCAAGGAGCAGGCTCCTCCACGTATCAAGACCGGATAAAATTGATTCCGCGTGCATTCCGCCTCCCTTGGCAAACTCATCGATGAAAAGTCGCATGTGGGCAATGTTTTTACCTTCGAAGTTACCCTCCTCCGTTATGTCGTAAAGCCTACATACTGTCTCTGCGGCTTCTTCTCCGAGGATCGAGCGTATTTCAGCCGGGGTCCAGAGATAGTACTTCCCCTCCACACCTTCCGAATCGGCATCGATTGCCGAATAAAAGCCCCCCTCAGGTGATGTCATCTCGCGTTGCACATAGACGAATATCTCTTCAGCCACATCCCTGTAGAAAGGGTCAGCGGTAATCTGAAAGGCCTCCAGATAGGCAATCGCAAGCATCCCCTGATCATATAGCATCTTCTCAAAATGTGGGGCCAGCCATTTTTGGTCAACAGAATAGCGGTGGAAACCGAACCCGAATTGATCGAAGATGCCTCCTTTGCGCATCATTTTCAGGGAGTGTTCAATAATTTCCAGTGAACGGGTATTCCCGCCCCTTTTCCAGAACTTCATTAGAAATAAGATAAAAAGCGGTCTTGGAAATTTGGGCGACGTGCCAAAGCCTCCCCACTCCTTGTCATATATCATTTCCAGGTAGCGATTGGCGTCAGCGAATACACCGTTTTCGGGTATTGGCGCCGGCGTCGGCTCTGCTTTCGCAGCCAGGTTATTCATGATTGAGGCGCATGTTGCTTCAACCGCATCCCGTTGATTCTGCCAGACCTCCACAATCTTTTCCAGAATTTCAATGATACCCGGCATTCCGATACGGGGCTGCCTGGGGATGTAAGTAGCCACATAAAAAGGTTTCTTGTTATGGTCGAGAAAAATAGTTAGGGGCCACCCTGCTCCCCCTTCCAACGCCATCTGCGCAACAGTCATATACTGATCGTCGACATCCGGCCGTTCTTCGCGGTCAACCTTGATAGAAACGAAATGCCGGTTAAGAAAAGCGGCGACCTCATTGTTTTCAAACGATTCGTGTTCCATCACATGGCACCAGTGACAGGTGGCGTAGCCAATGGAAAGAAACAGAGGCTTGTCTTCACTTTTTGCCTTGGCAAAGGCCTCATCCCCCCATTGGAACCAGTCAACAGGGTTCTCGGCGTGTTGAAGCAGATAGGGGCTCCTTGCAAATATCAGCCGGTTGAAATCTTCACCACCATCAGATGGCAAGGAACTTTTATCCATTTCAATCAGACGCTTGATTTTGGAATTGTCGTCTTTCAAGGTATCAATTTCAATCATTTTGCACCTCTCCTCCCGCAGTTGACCAGCCGCCATAAGCCAAATTTATTCTTCAAATATGACTTCAATCATTCCATACCATATGTGCGGAGTTTCTGTAAGGCAG
>JBGQDJ010000235.1:0-5080 GCA_041495805.1 Geobacteraceae bacterium | reverse complement strand
CATCATACAGTCCATCAGCTTCGCTAAAAGAAGCAAAGAAATTGTGCCCCTTGGCTTTAACAACTTCCCCACTCGCCATGCTGTACTCAATCCCCGCGGTACGACATCCGCGAGTTCGTGCAAAATCAAGTAACTCACCTGTATTGCAACCAACATCAAGCACATGACTACCGAGTGAAAAAATCTTCTCCATGACCAGAATAACTTTATTTGGCTTTTCTTCAACAAATGGCTTGCTGATCCATCGTTCGTTGCCCGCTCCAGACTCGTACAGCTGGGCAGCTACTCTCTCAGGAATAGAATACTGGGTAAAGCCTGATTTACACTTTCTGCACTGCCACAATTCCGGCTTATTCCCCAAGGTTATTTCAATCGATGAAAAAACCAACGGCAGTGGATATGTAATATCTCCAAGCTTTCCAACAGAATCAAAGCCACAGAGGGGGCATTGTTCGCGCACAAAATTATTGTTTACCATCATACCCAAAGCCAGTCTTTGGCAACTACCATAATGTTTAACACATGTGCCATTCCTTCCGACATCGCCTCCAGACAAACAGCACGTACGGTAAAACAAAACATGCCGTTACTGCAAAAAAACCGGCTGTGACGCCCAGTGTGGCGTAATGCTTTCCAAGATACCAGGTCCCCGCGCCTTGCAGCAGGGAAGCTATTATGGTCATCCTCATAAGGGGCTCCTTTTTGTGAGCCCGCAAATAAATGGCGAAGGCGCCAGCCGCTGCCTGAAAACATACGGTCCCCAAGAGGAGGGCAGCATGTCCGGCGGGGATAAAACGGCGCCCGATTTCCAGGTGTGCCTGAAGTTGCCATATGGCAAGGAACCCGACGACCGCACCGACCAGCACTAGCAACAGCGCATGCCTGGTCACCCGGAAGAAGAGCCGGTCAAGCCCCTCCCAGTCACGAACAGCTATAAGTTTGCCGAACTCCGGGGTCTTGGCGTTCAAAACTGTCATAGCTCCTGCCAGCAATGCATTGGCGGCAGTGAGCGTCATACCCATCTGTCCCGCGACAATGGGACCATGAAAGTGAAAAAGCACCGGGTTGAAAAGCTGGAAGAAAAAGTATGCTGCTCCGGATGAGACGGCCATCCGCCACTGCATCGGCCAAATCTCGTTCCACCAGGAAAGACCCGGCTGCTCCTCCCCTCCCCTCCGTTTAGCCCCGATCAATCCCTTCCATGCAAGCTTCACCAGTTCCGGCCGCCTGGTAAGGAGATATCCCCACGATATCCCCAGCGCGCCGAGATTGACGGCAAAAGCTGCATAGAGACCGCCATGGAAAACTATCACACCCCAGCAGAGCAGGGAGCTCAGCAAGGCCCCGGCCAGATCCCGCTTGTTGGCCGTCACCACGTCGCCGCTCCCCATGATGATCGCGAAAAACGGCATAACGAAGAGGTTGAGGGCGGTCCCGATAACGGCAAGCACCCAGGGGAGCCGCCATTGGAAGTCAACGTTCCCCTTCTGTCCGAAAAAGATGATTCCAGCCGGGATCAATAGCGCAATCATCAGAAGCGCCGCCACACCGAACCATAGGACAGTCTTGCAGAGGAGATCGGTGAACCTCTTCAGCGCCACCGGCTCCCCCTCCAGCGAGCCGTTCCTCCCCCAGGAAAGGTTGACGAATTCATGGCTCGCGAACTGGGCGATGACAAACATCAGCCCGAGGTCAAAAAAAGTCTGGAGCGCTAACAGGCTGCTGAAGGTGAAGTAAAACCCCTGCTGGGCGGGGAACAATCCGGTGGCGATGACAACCATCGTGATGGGACCGGAAAACAACCCCCATATCCGCGCGAGGATTCCGAAGGTGACTGCCCGGTCAAAACCTAGAAAACGGAGAATGCTTTTAACGATCTCTCTCAAGAAATGTTGCCTTGCTTAAGCGATTTTTTTATCCAAATTGCCAATTATCCCCCGTGACAATCCCTGCCTGGGCTGGACTTTTTCCTTATCCCTTCTCCGCCCAGTTACCGCTCCACCCGGTTTTCATAGTGGCTCTTCTCACTCCCCACCATCTCCTCCACTATCCCCTTAAAATCTTTCGTCCCGTGCCACTTCAACCGTTCAACTGCTTTTGACGGATTGCCGCACAATTGAATCTTCTCCGCAGGCCTGAAAAAACTCGGGTCAACCTTGACATACTTCAGGTAATCAAGAGCTAGCCGGGAAAAAACCGCTTCGACGAATTCACGCACGCTGTGCGTCTCGCCTGAGGCGATCACGTAATCGTCGGGCAGGTCCGCCTGGAGCATGAGCCACATGGCGACCACGTAATCAGGCGCATACCCCCAATCGCGGTATGCATCCAGATTGCCGAGGATCAAGGTATCCTGCATGCCAAGCTTGATCTTGACAGCGGAAGATACGATCTTGCGGGTGACGAACTCGTAGCCGCGCCGGGGGGATTCATGGTTGTATAGAATTCCGGAACAGGCAAACATCCCGTACTGCTGGCGGTAGTTTTTCACCAGGTGATAGCTCGCTACTTTGGAAATACCGTAGATGGAGCGCGGATTGAACGGGGTGTTTTCATCCTGCGGTGAATGGTCGACATTGCCGAACATTTCGCTGGTTCCGGCAAAATAAACCCGGCAATGCGGAGCAAACTCCCTGATTGCCGCAAGCAGGTAATGGGTGCTGTTCACGTTATTGTTGAGAATTGATATCTCATCCTCAAAGGTATAGCTGACAAAACTCGAAGCGGCCAGATGGTAGCATTCGTCCGGCAGCAGATCTTTGACGATCTTTATCATGGAAAGGACATTGTCGAGCGACGCGACATGAAGATGGAGCCGCTCGAGCACCCCCCGCAGGTTCTTCAGTTTGTGCTCGGTATCTTCAATGGCAATACGACGGACAATGCCATGTACTTCGTACCCCTTGGCAAGAAGGAGTTCCGTCAGATATGAACCATCCTGGCCGGCAATACCGGTTATCAGCGCTTTTTTCACGCCATCCTCACTGCCCTCTTTTTGTATTTTCAATATACCAGCGGTACGTCTCCCTCAACCCCTCCACCAGGCCGATCCGGTGCCGCCAGCCGAGGGCGTGAAGCCGCGTTACGTCACAGAGCTTCCTCGGTGTGCCGTCCGGCTTGGTTGTGTCAAAAGCAAGCTCACCGCTGAATCCCACAACTTTCTTTATCAGGAACGCCAGTTCTTCTACGCTCACCTCATCGCCGCTCCCTATGTTGATTAAGGCTGGGGAGGAATGATGCGTGATAAGTGAGGAGAAAGCCTCTTCGGGCAGATTCATCAGGAAAAGGCAGGCGTCGGCCAAGTCGGCCACATGGAGGAACTCGCGCTTCGGAGTTCCTGTCCCCCAGACCGTGACTATTCCGCTTCCGGTAGATTTTGCTTCATGGAATTTCTTTATGAGCGCCGGCAGGACGTGGGATGTCTCCAGGTCGAAGTTGTCGTTGGGACCATAAAGATTGGTCGGCATGGCCGCAAGGAAACTGGTCCCGTACTGGCGGTTGTATGAGCGGCACATGGTGATGCCGGCTATCTTCGCGATTGCATACGGCTCATTGGTAGGCTCCAGGGACCCAGTCAGAAGATATTCTTCTTTGAGCGGCTGTGAGGCAAGTCTTGGATAGATGCAACTGCTTCCCAGGAAGAGGAGCCGGCGCGCGCCGGTTAGGTAAGCATTATGGATGACATTGCTCTGGATCATAAGGTTGTCATGGATAAACTCGGCCGGGAAGTTGCTGTTTGCTACGATTCCCCCAACTTTTGCAGCGGCGAGAAAAACGTATTCTGGTTTTTCCTTTTCAAAAAAATCGGCGACGGCGGACTGATTTCTGAGGTCAATTTCTCTGCTCGAGCGCAGGAGCAGATTGTCGTGCCCTTCCGCCCGGAGACGACGGACGATGGCGGAGCCGACCAACCCTCTATGACCCGCCACAAATATTTTTGCCAGCTTATCCATTGGCGCGCTTTTCCCGTTCCGCCTCGGCCAGGTCCGCATCGGTCATAATCTCCACCAGGGATTCAAAACCGACCCTCGGCTGCCACCCAAGCATCCTCTTCGCCTTGGCGGGGTCGCCAAGCAGCAGGTCGACCTCGGCCGGACGGAAATATTTCGGGTCAATTTCGATGACTATGTTGCCGGTCCCGGCATCGATCCCCTTTTCATGGACCCCTTTCCCGCGCCATTCCAGAACCATTCCGAGCCGGGCAAAGACCTTTTCGGCGAATTCCCGCACCGAATGTGTCTCGCCTGTCGCCACCACGAAGTCGTCCGGCTCAGCCTGCTGCAGCATCAGCCACATAGCCTCGACATAGTCTCCGGCAAATCCCCAGTCGCGTTTGGCCTCCAGGTTCCCCAGGTAAAGGCAGGACTGCATCCCCAGCTTGATCCGGACCGCAGCGCGGGTGATCTTTCGCGTCACGAACGTTTCGCCGCGCCGCGGCGATTCATGGTTGAAGAGGATGCCGTTGCTGGCAAAGAGGTTGTAGCTCTCCCGGTAGTTGACCGTTATGTAGAATGCATAGGCCTTGGCGCAAGCGTAGGGAGAGCGGGGATAGAAGGGGGTGGTCTCCTTCTGGGGCGTTTCCACGACCTTGCCGTACAGCTCGGAGGAGGATGCCTGGTAGAAGCGGGTATTCAGCCCCGTCTCCCTGATCCCCTCCAGTATCCTCACCGCACCCAGGGCATCCACCTCACCGGTATATTCCGGCACGTCGAAAGAGACCCTGACATGGCTCTGGGCGCCGAGGTTGTAGATCTCATCCGGCCGCACATCGCGCAGCACCTTGTTGATGGAGCTGGCGTCATTAAGATCGCCGTAATGGAGAAAGAGCCGCACACCCGCTTCGTGAGGGTCCTGGTAGATATGGTTGATTCTGCCGGTATTGAATGACGAAGAGCGGCGGATTATGCCGTGCACCTCGTAACCCTTCTTCAGCAGCAGTTCTGCCAGGTAAGAGCCATCCTGTCCCGTTATTCCCGTGATAAGCGCCTTTTTCATATGAACTCCTGTTTATATTTGTAATATATCAAGCAACGGTCAATGACAAGGGGATTTTATAATCTTCCGATATATCTCCACGAGT
>JBGQDJ010000234.1:0-5090 GCA_041495805.1 Geobacteraceae bacterium | reverse complement strand
CTCCGGCAAGGCCGAATTTTTCCCTGAAGCTTACCATCCGTGGAGCCTTCCCCTGCCCCCAGAACCATATGGAGTTGGCCGGGAGCTTATCTTCCGCCATCCTCCTCTTATACTGTGGATGGTTGCAGAAGAGCATCTGTGATGCGTTCATCATGTAGACAAGCTGGTCGGCCCCCTCCCCTTTGGGAAGGTAGTCAAGGATATCGAGTCCTGTTATGTCGTGGGGGGGAGTAACCGTCATCCTGTCCGAGCCGTTGCGCCAGACCATGAGGTGTCGGTAGCCAACGCCGGGGAAGAACTGGAACTCATCGTTGCCGAATTTTTCCTGTAGAGCCTTCAGAAGCTCCCATCCTTCCGGGGCAGAGATATGTCCGGCGGAATAATCCTGCATATAGAGCTTCCCCCCCTGCGGATGGAGGTTTACCAGGTTTACCCTGAAGGCCACATCCCGTGGTCCCAGCTCGACGCCGATACTGGCCGCCTCAAGGGGAGATCGCCCGGTGTAGCAGGTAGCCGGGTCATAGCCGAAAACCGACAGGTTGGCCACATCGCTACCAGGTGTAAATCCTTCAGGAACGGTCCTGAGCAGCCCCATCTTCCCCCGCCTGGCGATAAAGTCCATGTTGGGGGTTTTGGCGGCCTGGAGAGGTGTTTTCCCCCCCAGCTCGTCCACTTTCTTGTCGGACATGCCGTCACCGAGCAAGACAATATATTTCATGTTTCATCCTTTCGAGAAAAATCTTACAACTTCACCCCCGCGGATGAAACTCCTGATGCAGCCTCTTCAGCCGTTCGCGGGTGACATGGGTATAAATCTGGGTGCTGGAGAGGTCCGCATGCCCCAGCATGATCTGGACGCTGCGCAGGTCGGCGCCGTTTTCCAGCAGATGGGTGGCAAAGGAGTGCCTCAGCGTGTGAGGTGATATGTTCTTGACTATGCCGGCAATCCTCGTCCTTTTTTTAATTATATTCCAGAATGCCTGGCGTGTCATCCGGTCCCCGAGTCTGCTCAGGAAAAGATAGGGGCAATCGCCAGATCTGTCCAGGCCGGGCCGGACCAGGCCGATATATTCCGCCAACGCCGAAAGCGCCGATTCCCCGATCGGCACCAACCGCTCTTTTTCTCCTTTTCCCATGGTCAAAAGAAAGCCTGCCTCCGTGTTTACATCCCTGGTTCGCAGGTTGACAAGCTCCGATACGCGCAGGCCCGTTGCGTAGAGAATCTCCAGCATGGCGCGATCACGGATATCAACGGGCCCGTTACCGGCGGCGGACATCAACAACTGCTCCACTTCCCGTGATGAGAGGATCGATGGAAGTTTCCCCCCTGTTTTGGGCGTTTCCATAACCGCCGTCGGATTCAGTTCGCAATAGTTTTCAATGATCAGGAACCTGTGGAACATCCGCATGGCCGACAGGGCCCTGGCCCGGCTTCGGGGAGAAATCCCGGCGTCTTTCAATGCGGCGATAAAGGCGGCTGCATCAAGCGGTGAAACCTGGCCTAAGTTGTCATGCCCCCGGCTCTCCAGGTGATTCAGGTAACGCCCTATGTCCCGGCTGTATGCCTCAAGGGTGTTTTTAGAAAGTCCCTTTTCGACCAGCAGATAATTTAAAAAAAGGTCAAGGTATTGATTCATGAGCCGTCATTCCGCAATTGCCTTGATGAGACGCCCTCTGATCTCCTCCAGTTTGCTTTCCCTAACGATCTTATGGCCGAATATATCCTTCAAGTAGAAGACGTCCGCAACCTGGTCAACCTTGGTGGAGATCTTGGAAACACCGATATATAGCCCCAATTCGGTCAGGGTGCTGGTAATCTGGTACAGCAGGCCGACCTTGTCATGGGTATAGATGTCGATAACCGTATAGTCGGCGGAAACCTCATTATCAATCTCCACACGGGTCGGGAATCGGGGCTTCGGTTTTTCGACCAGGAGTGTCGGACGACGCCGTTTCTCCACCAGGGTGCTGACCCGCACCTTACCCTCCAGGACCTGGCGCATGTCCTCTTCAACCCTTTTCCAGCGGCTTTCGTCCGTAACGATGAACCCCTGGGGGGAATTCAACTGGAGAATGTCAAGGACCTTGCCGTTGGTGCTTGTATGTATCTGGGCGCCGAGAATGTTCATGCCGTTGGCGGCCATTACACCGGTTATTTTTGAAAAGAGCCCCGAAACATCCAGCGTGCATATGGTATAACTGGTATATCCCCGCTCCCCCTCGTGGACGATCTTTTCGATCATGGTATTCTCCCCCAGGACCAGCATGATCCGCACATGCTCCGCCAAAATGGCGGGGATATTCGACAGGAGATGACGGGTGGTCATCGCCTTCAACTCCTCTTTCACCAGGTCGGCGGGGAATTCGTCGCCGAGGATTTCGATGACATTGCGCTTTACCTTCTTTACCCTTTCGCTTCTGGCTTCGAATCTGAAGTCGCCCCGTTCCAGCACCTCAAAGGCTTTTTCATAAAGCTCCTGGAGAAGGAGCGACTTCCATTCGGTCCAGACATCGGGCCCGACCGCTTTTATATCCGCATATGTAAGGAGATAGAGCATCTTCAGATTTTCGCTCTTTCCCATCTGGCGACTGAACTGGATGATCATCTTCTCGTCATGCAGGTCGCGGCGCTGGGCGATATGGGCAAAGAGGAGATGGTTCCTGATCAGGAATTCCAGGCGTTCGGTGTCTTCTTTTGAGAGCCCGATGCGGCGGGAGATGGTGGGGATCATATCCGCCCCCTTGTCGGCATGCCCACCTCCCTCACCCTTACCCATATCATGCAGGAGCACCGCCAGGACAAGGAGTTCCCTCTTGTCCACATCACCGGCCAGTTGGCTCAGAAGGGGGAGATCTTCGGCATGTTCGCCCCTCCAGAGCTTGGCTATTTCGTCCACCGCGAACAGGGAATGCACGTCCACGGTGTAAATGTGATAAACGTCGTGCTGTACCTTGCAGAAAATATTCTCGAACTCGGGGATGAAGCGGTTGAGAAACTCCAGGTCATGCATGAGTTGAAGGGTCTCGCCCAATCTTTTTTCCGTCCTGAGGATCTTGAGAAATGAGGCATTAACATCCTTGTTCCTGCGGAACTTGTCGTTTATATGGTCCAGGTTGCTCCTGATAAGGGATTTTACCCTCATATGCAGCGAGACCCCATGTTTCTGGGCATATTCGAAAATCTTCATCAGCCGGGAAGGGTCTTTTTCCACGACCGTTTCATCTGGGATTACCAGTTCCCCCTTTATTATGTAAAAGCCTTCGCCGACAGGCCTCCTGATCAGGTAGCCGAGGATCCTACTCGCCCCTTCCTCACGCCAGGTGCACTTCGTGATCAGCATCGCGGCGAAATTCTTCACCTTTGTGGCATGAAGATAGTAATCACGCATGAACTCCTCAACAGCCAGGACCTTTCCCCTGTCTACATATCCGAGGAAATCGGCCAGGCTGGTCTGGGCCTCGAAGGTCAACTGGTCGTTCTTTCTTCCGGCCAGGTAGTGCAGTTCGTTGCGTAACCTCCAGAGATAGGAAAGCGATGTTTCGTAAACGGAAAGTTCTTCCTCCGGCAGAATCCCCTTGATTATCAGTTCGCGCGGCGCGGTTATCTTGAACTTTATCTTGGCGACCCACATGGCGGTATGGAGGTCCCTGAGCGCCCCTTCCCCCTCCTTGAGATTCGGCTCCAGCGTATATACGGTTGAGCCGTATTTTACCCGGCGAGCTTCCATTTCATCCACTTTATCTTGAATAAAAGAATCGCTCCCCTTGGCCAGTATCTGGGTCATCATCATCTTCTGAAAATCATTGAAAAGGGAACGGCTGCCGACGAGATATCTGGCGTCCAGGAGAGCCGTCCTGATGGTCGTATCCGATGCGGCCATCTCCGCGCAATCCTTGACTGTACGGACCGAATAACCTACATCCAGCCGCATGTCCCACAGGAAATAGAGAAGTTTCTGTGCTATATCCTCAATGTGTTTGGAATCCCTCCCTTTATAGAGAAACATCAGGTCGATATCCGAATAGGGATTCAGTTCGCCCCGCCCATATCCGCCGATGGAGACCAGGGCCAGCCTCTCGCGGGATTTGCCCACATTGGATAGGTCCCCGGTGATGCATTGGAAAAGCTTGTTGATCATTTTGTCCGACATGGCGGTGACCGCCTGCACGACTGATTCCCCGCTTGCTCCGCCACGATGGAGTTTCTTTATCTCTTCCCGGTAATGATTGAGAAAGTGCTTGCTGGCGGCAAGATAGAGGGGCCTTTTTTCGGCGAACGTGGCCCGCCCCATATCTCCCTCGTAATAGGTTTCATCGGGAAAATATTTGTTGATGTCGAAATTCATGGGGCCTCTGGTAGCTGGTAGCTGGTAGCTGGTAGCTGGTCACTGGTCGCTGGTCACTGGTCACTGGTCACTGGTCACTGGTCACTGATCACTGGACGCTACTTCACACTCGCGATGTATTCCCTGATCCCTTCCAATATCCCGTCCGCCGTGCACTCCTGGTAGTTGGCGTCATTCAGCCGAGCCTCCTCGCGTTCATTGGAGAGGAAGGCGGTTTCCACTAGAATGCTCGGCATGGTGGCGCCGACCAGCACATAAAAAGGACCCTGCTTAACGCCGAGGTTCTTGACGCCGGAGTACCTGCCGCCTACTTTGCTGATAACGGCCTTCTGTACATCATCGGCCAGATGCGCCGAGTCGTTCAGCTTGTAATTGGCCATCAGATCGAAGAGGACCGCCTGGAGGACGCTCACCTTTTCCAGTGTCGTGCCGTTTTCCAGTGCCGCGAGCTGGGCCACCTTCTCCGTCTTGGCAAGGTTAAGGTAATAGGTTTCGATGCCGTTGCTGTTCCGGTTAAGTGCCGCATTTGCATGGATCGAGACGAACAGGTCCGCCCCAACCTTGTTGGCTATGGCCGTCCGCTCCTTCAGCTCTATGAAGACGTCCGTCGATCTGGTCATTACCACATCAAGCCCCAGATCATCACGCAGTTTGCGGGCAACCTTCAGGGCGATCTGCAGGACTATGTCCTTTTCTTTTGTCCCGCCCCCCCCAAGCGCGCCGGGGTCGTGTCCCCCATGTCCG
>JBGQDJ010000233.1:0-5145 GCA_041495805.1 Geobacteraceae bacterium | reverse complement strand
GGAACAGTTACAGGCTTATTTCTTCCGGAAGAAAGATGCTGCGGCACAACAGCACGGCAAGGAACAGGTCGAACCGGAAAAGACCCAAATGTCTCAGGAAAGGAAGCATCGGCAACAGGATGAAAAGACGGAAAGGAGCGACTTCAGTTTCACTGACCTTGAATTCGAGCCTCTCGTACACTTTGAGCAGGCACGAAAGGCATATCGCCACCGCCTCAGCCGGCATCCCGACCCCGGCGATCCGCAAGGTGTCGTTTCCAATTCTGACGGTGTCGAATCAGAAGGCATTTATTCGCAGAAGAGCGGCGGCGCAGGGGAGCCGTGTGAAATCGCCCAGCAGCGGGGGATCAGACTGCTTCTTCATGTCCAGGGAGAAAGTAATGTAAACCGCCTGCTCCCTGATGAGCATGAGTCTCGTGAAATAAAAACGGGGGCGGTTAAGCCGCACGGCAGGGCAGACAAAGAACCCGCCCATGGAAAGAAGACCACACAGCACTCCCTTGATGACAGCTTTAACGAGAAAGATCGGAAAATCAGACTGTTGTCCGATTCTTACCGGCTGGGGTCTCTGGAAAGGAAATACGTTAATTGGCAGCAGCGGGAACGTGAAGATAAGAAACAGCAGGATGCAATAAAAGAAATAGACAGAAAAAACAAAAAGCTGGCCGACCTCTTCCTGACCAGGTATAAACTATGGCTGGCCAAGGAGAAGTCAAAGTACAAGACCTCCTCAACCATCCGCAGTTTATTCAAAATAAACACCTCTCCTATCGGGGGGAGCAGTACCGGGAAGTTTCTCTTTGGCGTCCCTGACATCACCCTGGCGTTCGTCAAAGATGGTTCTTTACTCTTGGGGAATGATCCGGGCTTTACCTTTGACAAAATACTTGGCGGGAACAGCGAACAAAATTACCGTGTCGTTAACGTTGACGAATTTTACATCGGCAAGTATCCCGTCACGTTGCGCCAATGGTCCAAAGTAATGGGGGTGCAGGTGGAAGGAGTCGAACAGGACTTTCCCTTCCTGCTCAATTGGGATGAGGTTCAGGAATTTATCTCCCGCCTGAATGATATAACCGGCCTCAAATTCCGTCTTCCGACAGAGGCAGAATGGGAATATGCTGCACGCTGCGGCGGAAAAGATGAAAATTGGAGCGGAATATTTGATGGATCGGCCATCCATGACAATGCATCCCCTGGCAGATGCAAAGTCGGACAAGGCAAACCAAACGGCCTCGCCTTCTTCGATATGCTTGGTAATAGCAGTGAATGGGTGACGGCCAGTTCTCCTAAACAACCCCGGCAGAATGGTCCGCAAGGCAGCACCAAGAGGACCCGCAACGGTGGCAGACTGGTGATTTGCGGCACTGTTCATCGGTATTTACCTAAAACTCACACTTTCTCTTACACATTCCATAAAAGTTATCCATCCTCAGGTAAAGCACTGCGCTTCAGTTTTCGTCTCGCTCACACTACGTTTTAAGGAATATTCAGAATTAGGGGAAATATGTTGACGAATCTTAACTAAAGGGTTAAGAAGTCATTATATTTGTTGAGGTTAGGTATTCTAAACCCGGACGCTAGACCTGACCGATAAAGCCTCAGGCCAGCCGTTCAAATAGGAAACGTACATTATGAAAGTCGGATGGTTCGTTCGTGGAGATATTGACGGTTTCTTCGGGCTGTTCGTCGACAATCTGTTGCAGTTGATGTTGATCGCAGTCCTCTGCGGTAATGTATGCGGCATGCCTTCGGATCTTGTTTTCGGCAGGATCTTACCCGGCGCGGCGTTTTCGATCCTGTTCGGCAACCTGTTCTATGCATGGCAGGCAAGAAAGCTGGCCATCAGGACCGGACGGGCGGATGTCACTGCGTTGCCTTACGGCATTAACACCGTAAGTCTCATCGCCTTTGTTTTCCTGATAATTGCCCCGATCTATTTCGAAACAAAAGATCCTAACCTTGCCTGGCAGGCCGGTCTGTTTGCGTGCCTAGTCAGTGCGGTGTTGGAGTGTATCGGGGCGTTTGTCGGCGACCTGCTCCGCAGACATACCCCCCGGGCCGCCCTACTGTCTTCGCTGGCAGGCATTGCAATCACCTTCATCTCCATGGGGTTCGTTTTCCAGATCTTCGCCATGCCGGCCATAGCGCTTGTGCCCGCGCTGTTCGTGATCTTTGTTTATGGCGGACAGATCAAACTGCCTTTGGGTCTTCCGGGCGGTTTCATTGCTGTCGTCCTGGGGGTGGCCATGGGATGGATTCTCAGATGGGCTGGTTATCCTTTCTTTCAACCGCTCCAGGAGTCGTACCGGTTTTCCGTTCACTTTCCCAAGACTGCATTTTCCGACATGCTCGCTTTTCTGACTAACGGTCAGGGGTGGAAGTACTTTTCCGTCATCTTCCCGATGGCGCTGTTTAACGTGATCGGGTCACTCCAGAACCTTGAAAGTGCGGAAGCGGCCGGCGACCGGTACGATACACGATCGTCCCTGCTGGTCAACGGATTCGGATCGATAGTGGCGGCGTGCCTGGGAAACCCGTTCCCGACCACGATTTACATCGGCCATCCGGGTTGGAAGGCCATGGGGGCCAGATGGGGTTACTCGATACTTAACGGGATAGTGATCACCATCCTCTGTCTGATCGGAGGGGTTACCCTGGTGCTCAAGGTTGTTCCTATGGAGGCAATGATCGGTATCCTCCTCTGGATAGGGATGATAATCACGGCACAGGCGTTCCAGGAAGTGCCCAGGAAACACAGCGTTGCGGTTGCGATTGGGCTGATGCCGGCACTCGCGGCCTGGGCGCTGCTGCTCATAGAGACGACCCTGCGCAAAACAGGTTCCACTCTTTACGATGTCGCCCCGAAATTCGGGGACGACCTTTACGTGTATGGCATCATCTCCCTGAGCCAGGGTTTCATGATCTCGTGCATGATCCTGTCCGCAATAATGGCTTATGTGGTCGACAGGCACTTCCTCAAGGCCGCGCTTTGGACGGCAACCGCCGCTGTTCTCTCCTTTTTCGGAGTTATCCATGCCTATCTCCTTACTCCGGCTGGGGTGCAGAACAGATTCGGTTTCGGCGCAGGCAAAGCG
This sequence comes from Geobacteraceae bacterium, assembly GCA_041495805.1. Taxonomy (GTDB): domain Bacteria; phylum Desulfobacterota; class Desulfuromonadia; order Geobacterales; family Geobacteraceae; genus JBGQDJ01. The sequence continues at coordinate 2,047 of JBGQDJ010000233.1, read as the reverse complement.
TATGCGTTTGCCTACCTGATTGCAGCCACGCTGCTTGTCGCTCTCCACAACTATAATCGCGGCAGGGAGTCCGAGAGAACAGGCATCATCGCATAGAGTGCGCACAAATGATCGTTAAAGAGCATAATTAGTTCCGGAGCTACAGGGAGGGATTGACCCAGAGGCAGCTTGCCGAGGCTACAGGGATTCCCCAACGCCATATTTCCGAAATGCCTTGGAAATATGTTTGATCAAATTACACGCTTGAACATGATACACAAATAAGGTATATTTATGTCATGGATTGTAAAGCTGTCCCGTAGAGCCGAAAAACAGAAGGAGAAGCTGCCTGAACAGGTTAAGGGCGCTCTTCTCTTTCTGCTCCATGAGATTGTCCGAAACGGGCCGGTAAGGGGAGACTGGCCCAATTACGGCAAGCTTGGGCCGAAACAGCACCATTGCCATATCAGGAAAGGAAAGCCGACATACGTTGCCGTCTGGGAAGAGATGAGCGGCGAAATCAGGCTTGTGGAGATCACTTATGTTGGAACGCACGAAAAGGCGCCATACTGAAAAGCCGCTTGAGGCCCGATTTATCGGCAGCCGGGAAAAGATAGGGAAACTCCGGGAATACGCCAGGAAGATAGGTGTCAGCGATGCAACCGATACCGTCAGCATCGAGAATGCCTTCCCCGGTTACGCCGACAATCCCCTGGGCCTTGCCTTGCGGGGGGCGCGTTACAGGGAGGGATTGACCCAGAGGCAGCTTGCCGAATCAACAGGAATCCCCCAGCGGCATATTTCCGAAATGGAGAGCGGCAAGCGGCAGATCGGCAGGGAAAGGGCAAAGAAGATCGCCGAAGCGTTGCATGTGTCCGACTATCGGGTGTTTCTGTAGACTGGCGACTGTGTAATGAAGCTGGTTTGTTTCAGACGGAATGCAAGGGCAGTGATGGATGATATTGACTGGGCAGGGGGATAGGAGTAATTTAGGGGCGTTTAATGGAGGAGCGGATGGGTCATGGATTCGCACCATATGGAATGAAAAGCCGCTTTGCCGGGATTTTGCCGGTGGGCTTTTGGGGTCTCAGGAAAATAATCGTGTCCCCTTTTTCTTTCAATAAATACAAGCATCCAGTATGGAAAGCACCATGTCGAGCACCTCATCCGATGCCTTTCCGATAAACTTGGTTTTACGCGCTTGATAATCGATGGATTTCACCTGCTCAACCATTATAAAACCAGTTATATGCGGGTCGTTTTCTACGGCGACATGAAAAGGGTATCTACGGTCTGTTGTGGTTAGAGGGCACACCATTGCAAGGCCTGTTTGCTCGTTGAAAAGGGTATTACTTACTACCAGCGCGGGACGGCGGCCTTTCTGTTCATGACCGGACTGCGGATCGAAGGTAACGGCGACAAAATCTCCTTTTTTCGGAATGTAGGATTTCATTTACCACACTTCCTTACCGAGTGGCTTACCCCAATCCGTTTCTTCGGGGTTGTAGTTTTCAGGTATACGTGACACAAGTTCTTGCAGACTCACTTTGCCGCGGACACGCCTCACCGGAGCTATAACAATCATACCGTCTTGTACGGCCACATCAACGTCGTCGCCAACGGAAATACACGCGTCCTCAAGGACCTGCCTTGCAAGACGTAATCCCTGGCTGTTTCCCCATTTCTGAATTCTTGTAATCATCTTTGCACCTCCTACGGCTACCCAAAGTATAGCCCGTAAGAAAAATCATGTCAACTTGGATTAAGGCCGATCAGGTGGGACTTGCTTGTAAAAAGTGGGAATGAGGAGAAGTTACATTTCATATTCTTCGTGAATTCATTAGGTTACTTAGAGCTAGTCAACAAATCACCTACGTCCCCTCAAGCACCCAAAAAAGTTTTTGAACACATCCCATGCCAATTTTCAAGGGACTTTTCCCGCTCTTGGAGAGGGGTTAAGTTTAATAACTTTTTCGGGAGCACGTTTAACAGCTTTATCCAGTTTTCGAAGTTTGGCAAAGATGATTAGCTGCTCATTCGTGAAATCTAAGGTATGAGAAATTAGACG
>JBGQDJ010000232.1:0-5146 GCA_041495805.1 Geobacteraceae bacterium | reverse complement strand
TTATGCTCAATGCGACAACGATTTAAGCGAATACCAAGAGTTTGAAGTCTTTGAAACTGCAAAAAGTTTCATCGAAAAAGATATCAGAGAACAATAACAAGCCTCCCTTGGAAAGAAGCGGAAAGTATAACCAGGAAAAGAAACCGGGCTAACGCCGGTGCTTTCCCACCCGTTGAGCACAAGAGGAATAATATGATTAACAGCAATGACAATGTGATATCTGTTGCAGGTCAGTTCACTGTTGCGGAATTTCATCGGCTTCTTGCAGCAATCCACAACCTCACCTCTAGGTCCGGATATGATAATCTGGTCTTGGATATGACATCATGCTCTGCGGCGTTTCCTGGACCAATGTTGGCGATTTGTTCCGAAGTCGCTCAAATTCGGCAAGAGGGGATCAAAACGGAGTTGCTTTTGCCGGCGAGCGATAAATTAAACCGATTATTCGTAAACGCAAACTGGGCGCATATTATTGACCCACTGAATTACGATCAATCTGTGTTTAAGGGCCTTAAACAAGTTCCTACAACACTGTTTACAACCTCTGACGAGCAGTTCCGGACCGTAAACAAGATAATGGATAATATCCTCGGGTCCCTTGACGCCTTTTCTCGCGGAGACATAGCAGCCATCGAATGGTCACTGAATGAGATAACTGATAACGTTATAAACCACTCGGAATCTGCAATTGGCGGCCTGGTCCAACTTTCAACATTCCAGAGAAAGAAAAAGCTGGTGGAATATGTTGTATGCGATGCAGGAATAGGCATCCCTAAGAGCCTGAGACAGGCTAGACCCGAAATTACATCTGACAGTGGCGCGATACATCAGTCCATTCAAGAAGGCGTTACAAGAAACAATAAGTCAAACCAAGGAAATGGGCTCTTTGGGACGTTCCAAATAGCATGCATTAGCGAGGGTTACCTGGAGATACATTCCGGCAGAGGTAGCCTTTACTACAACAAAAAGGAAGGCTTGCACGTGAAAACTGAGCAGATTCCATTTAACGGTACACTTTTAATCGTTGGGATCGATTATTCAAATCCCGATTTACTGGGTGAGGCGTTGAAGTTCGGTGGCAAGCCCCACTATCCACTTGATTTCATTGAGAACAAGTTTGAAGCTTCTGGAGAGAAGATTAAATTTATTATGACAAATGAAGCGACGTCATTTGGTTCTAGAAAATCAGCAGAACCAATCAATACAAAGCTTAAGAATCTTGCCAGAATATGTACAAACTCCAGGATATGTATTGATTTTGATGACATTGCAGTAGTATCAAGCAGTTTTGCTGACGAGGTATTTGGTAAGCTTTTTGTGGAAATGGGGCCATTGCTGTTCATGCAAAAGTTCGAATTTATCAATATCACAGCTACCGTCAAGAACCTCATCGACAGAGCTATAACGCTTAGGACTTCAACTGGTCTATAGGCTCAACTTGTCACTGGAGCCGTCTCGCTTAAGCTCGCGGCTCAGCGGCAACCCGTTGGCGGGAAGAAGGGACAAGATGAACAGGCTCGATGGTATTGATACTACAATTCGGCGGTTGACCGGCGAGCATCCAGAAGCGCGCCCGTTTCTTTGTGAGGGTTCTCCGATCGGTTCTGAGGTTCTTCTCGTCGGCATCAATCCCGGAACAGACACACCATTTTGGCCCTATTGGCGGCTACCATATGGTTGCCACAAAGAGGAATGGATTCAGGACTATCTCAAGAGGCATTCGCGTTTTAAGTCAACTCGGGCCAGAATAGAAAGGTTATTCCAATCCATAGCACCAGTTAAATGCCTAGAAACGAATGTATTTTGCCAGTATTCGCCTGACGAAAGTTCTTTGCGTGCCGAAGCGCGAGACACAAGAGTGTTCGACTATCTGTTTGAGGTCCTGAGTCCCAGGGTCATGTTTATTCACGGCGCGAGCGGAATCGTCCATATGGAGCAGGTATTCAAAAAGGCTCTCCCGCCTGGTCAGTTCGTGACCGTGACTCACAACGGTCGCGAAGTAGACGTGATCACCGGCCTCCATCTGTCTCGTGGTTGGTCGTACGAACGTGTCGATGCTCTTGGACGACAAATAAGAGAACAGTGCGTAAGCCGGAGGCGGACTCGCCGACCCGCCGGGGCAGGCATGAAAGAATGAAAGATACAGAAAGAGAAGTGCCAACCAGGAAGTAAGACCGGGCCGAAAAACCCGCCCGGTCAACTCCCACGACGTTAGCAGAAAGGACATAAGGTGTCATGACTACAAGAATTTGGATAAGCGAGATTGAATTTAGCGATAACTCGAAAATCGGGTTTTCAAAAAACGATATTACAGTTTTTGTTGGGCCTAACAACGGAGAAACATATAGGTGTCAGGTCTCCACCTATGACAAGCAGTAAACATATAAGTGTCAGGTCTCCACCTAGGAAAAGGGAAAACAGAAGGGTCTCAACCCGGTACATAATTTAAATATTTGCCATTTGTACTCGGTTGAGACCTCTTCTTCCCTAAATTGGTGGAAATAAGCTTTCTTGTGCCATGAGTAGGACATATTAGAGTGATCTTTCATCTAAAGTCCTATCTTTCATTTTGTTCCCCTTTCCATGTTAGGGGACTGATGATGGCATAACCATCCCTCTCCCTACGGTCGGGGGTCAGCCTCAGCCCCGTTATGGCTTTCAAAAGGAGTAATCAATGAGTATCCGTATTGTGCTGTTATGTGCAGTTCTTCTTTTCACAGCTTCTCGGGTGATTGCACAGGACTACGAGATCCGCCTGACACGGGATGCCAAGGCAGGAGAAAAGTATGAACTGACCGTATCAGCGTCCGTTTCCAAGCAGATGACGATGTCGTCTCAGGGACAAGTCTTGCAGAAGAACGCTTCATCTATTACTGCAAAACTGGAAGGGACCGTCACGGTTCTGGAGATAGATGAGATGAAACGGGAAATAAAACTCAGTCTGCTTGTTTCTAGGTGCCTGGCGTCAGCGAACGGTAGTGCTGAAGAGAGGGAAGCGCTGGCCAAAGGTACACAGGTAGTTGCACAAATGCGGGACGGGCGAAAGGAGTTTCTTATCGATGGCAATGCGGTGTCCAAAGACATTTCGGAAATGCTGGGAATGCTCATCTCCCTCCCCATTTCGCAGGCAACCGACGACGATATATTTGGCACGAAAGAGCACAGGAAGGTTGGGGACAGTTGGGCTGTGAACAGCGTAAAAGGAGCCGTAGATCTCTACTCCAAAGGCATGAAGGTTGGCGCTGAGGATATCAAGGGAAGCACTAAGCTCGAGAAACTGATTGTGGCCGGCGGCACAAATTGTCTTCAGATAAGTTCCAGAATGGGAATGATCAACATCACACCGCCACTGCCAAGAGGATTGACTGTCACGAAATCGAATGTGTCTGCGACTTTTTCGGGTGAGTTTCCTGTAGATGTTTCGATTCGCCCACTGTCAGAAACAATGACGGTGTCGATGGCATTCGTAGCCAAGGGCAGGCCGGCTCCCGATGCTCCGGAGGTCACGCTCACCATGAATATGGAGGAGTCAAAACATGCTGAACAGAAGTCCTTCAAGAGTAACTAATTTCTCGTGGGACAGGGAGTAAAATGTCGACGTTTCTGACCTCGATCATGCTTTTTGTTTCTTCCACCGCGCAGGCATCACCACTCTTTTGGGATATTTTGAGGACTCAATGATTATCAGGATTTTCACCGTTTTGTTAACAGCAGTAATGTTCGGTTGTTCCAGCCCCAGTTTGAATAATTTGATCGCCGGAAGTGGAGGCGGACTGGCTGATATTAACATTGCGGAGTTTGGCCGTCCTCCTGAGAAAACACCGCAATCGGCTTTGGTTGAGCCGGCGGTCAGCTCGGTAACCGGTAAATATGATTTTTTGGTCGAGGAAATGCACTTCAGAGAAAAATCATTTCTTTCCAATGGAGAGCAGGCGCCATCCGTAAGGCTAGTTGCCAGAAACCGCGGATACGCGCCGGTTTCAGTAACTATCGCTTTTGACCGTGATATATCGGAAAACGTGACATGGGACGCGACTAAAGCTCACACCTCTGTGGTGCCCCCACGGTCGGAAACGGAAGTCGCACGGTTTGACCCGATAAACAACCGCAGCCATTGGAAAGTGTACTGGCATTATGCGTGGGATATCGGTAACTACACTGCCCGGCATATAAGTCCGCAGGGATACCGATTCCCGTTTTCGGACAGTGTATCCGCATATGCCGGCGTATCTGAAGATGCTGATTCAGGCCCATACGCCCGCAATGCCGTCACGTTCTCAATGCCTGCCGACGCCAGGGTCTTGGCGGCACGAAAAGGCACAGTTGTCCGCATCAATGAGAATAACGATGTGGATATACTTCATGATGACGCGACCATCGCCACATACAGCCATCTTGGCGAAGTTGCCCAGGGAATCAGGGTGGGAAAAGCCGTGGAGGTCGGAGATGCCATAGGTTTTGCAGGAAAAACTACGGAACGGGCTTATATGCAACTTGCCGTATGGCGACCCGAACCAAAAGCAATAGCCACGCTGGAGAACAATGATAAATACAGCTTTCAAGCGGTTTCGTTTCCTTTGGAATTTTGTACCGATGCACAGCACTGCACGGTACTGAAGCACAGCCAGCCGGTCTCTCACGCCGCTGCTCCCCCTGTTGCGTTGAGTAAACCCGGCGCTCCCCCCGTCCCGTTGAATAAAACCGCCGCCAAGGGCGAAACGGGTGAATACGACTTTTCTCTGAGCGATGATCGCTCGGCGGAGCCGTCATTGGCGCCCGGCACCCCGGCTCCATCCCGGATCATCGCCGTGAATCGTGGTTACGCCCCGGTGTCGGTGATTTTCGATCTCAACGCCCACTCGACCGAAAACATCAAGTCCGATGTTTCCCTCCCCCACACCGCTGTCATCCTTCCCCAAACCGAAAAGGTGCTTGCCCGGTTATTCCCGATAGACGCCAGTAAGCGTATGAGTTACAGCTTCAGATACCTTTGGCAGCTTGGTGACCTGACGACTCACCATCAATGCCCGGAGCGTTATCGTTTCCCCTTTACCGATAACGTTCGAGCCTTTGCCCAAGTCCCCGATCAACGGGATTCAGACCCGTTTACCCGATATTCCGTGCAGTTCTCCTTACCTGCTGAGAC
>JBGQDJ010000231.1:0-5150 GCA_041495805.1 Geobacteraceae bacterium | reverse complement strand
GACGACTTCCTTCTCTCATCCGGGCTCCGCCCCTATTCAGGCTCCACAAAGCGTTATCTCCACTGCGTATCGTGCGGCATGCAAGGTGCGAACGAATTTTATGTCCGCGAACTGGGCGATGACGATCCCGAAACCCTTCACGACCAGAGTGCCTTAATAAATAACTTCAGACAGTTGCGGGAAGGAAGTACCCCTGCCGGCGACTTCCCGTGTATCCGTTGTCCGGATTATGACAAATGCTACGGTGACAGCCGTGCGGCCCAAGCAAGGATCGTCCCGTTCTCATTCTATCCCTTCTATCTCCTGATATTCGACTCCATGTCGCTACCCGCACTCGATTTCCTGCCACTCATCTCCGGTGCGTCATTTGATGAGTTGAAAAGCGCTCTTTCAGCAAAAGGCGAGCATGGGAGAGTTAAATGCCTGGAAAACATCCAAAGGGACGGGCTCTCGGGCATCACTCTTTTTCCCGCCCATGACGAGAGGTATTTTTTGGAGGCCCTTTTTCTGAAACTGTCATTCCTTGGCGATCTCCTCCGGCAGATATTCCCCCAGCCTGGAATTACCGGGCATCCGGAGATTGAATTGACCATTGATCGGATATGGGTCAGACTCCCCGGCCAGAGCGGGCTTCTTCCTTCTTTCTGGAACTTCGGGACAAAGTTCCTGGATATCGTCAGGCCTTCGGGCATCTCACAGTTCTTCCCCAAACCCGCTTCATCCAAACTCCTCCATGCGGGACTTTTGTGGTTCTATACGCTTTTGGTCAATAACAGGCAGGATAGCAGGGAACTCATGCTCTCCCTTAAAGAGACGGCCTCGTTCAAGGATGGCCTCCCTGCCGTGGAATCGTTATCCAACCCCGTATACGCGCCGGAGCAAATCTTCTGGAATCCTGAAGGAAAGCAAGTGGACCGCCACTGGTTGCCACTCTGGGAGCAATCGCTCATGCTCGGCTTCACTCTTCTGCAATCGGCGATAGACCCTGGCAGGCAATGGTCGCCCGGCAGCTTCTTCACGGAATTAGAGAATCTCCGCACCGAGGTGAGGGTTGCCATGTTCAGGGGATCCCCTGTCCGGGAAGATGCACCGGTGCGGGTTGACCAGTCAGTCGGGGATGAGAACATCCATAAGATCCTCAAGGGAATTATTGGAAAGTGGCGTCAAAGGGGAGTGACTGAGACACCAGTCGAGAGCCCTGAGGAAGATAATGAAATGATGGAGACCATCATCCTCACACCTGCTGAGATTGCCGCTCCGGTTTATCCCCTCTGCGAAGATGAGGAATGGACCGAAACCGTGGTGCTTTCATCCAGGGTCGTAATAACGGAGCCGCCTCCATCTTCTCCACGGTATCCCGTGAGTGATGCAGCGCTTGAGACGGTTGTGCTTTCCGCCGGGGGTGCGAAGACGGAACAGTCAACGGCCGCGATGCCGGATGAACGCGAAGATGCCGTTCTGGAGACTGTCATAATGACGCCGGGTACCCGGCCGGAGGGATCTGAAGGGGCAGATGCAGGGCCGACCGGGGAGGGTATGGAAGATTCTGAAAACGGGGATGCCCTGCCTGACACCGTCATTCTCAATCCCCAGAAGGCAAAAGTCAAGGCGAAGGGGTGGAAAGATTAGATATGGGAAGTAAAATGTCATTGGACAATCTGGCCCGCGGGATCAGGAACCTGAACCGATCTCAGCCTCCATGCCTGGAAGAGGCCATGGAAAGTTATCTGGAACGGGAGCTCCGGGAGACGCCGCCGGCCGAGAGGTTGCTTCTCTTGGAGGAGCTTCTCGGGAAGTTTCCCGATAACGCTCCCCCCCAAGGCTTGAACCTTGCGCATGGAGAGACGGCGAGAATCCTCTCACTTCTCTCGGGAACCCGGATTGATCTCTCCGACCAATCTCCTGAAGAGGTCTCGGAGAAGTTCGCAGCTTCACTGAATACCCTGTTTGACACATTGAACCAGATTATCGCGGTCATTCATGCGAACCTGCTGGGAGAGAGGCCCGAGCTTGAGACCATCCGCCACGTCATTGGGTCCCAGATCGAAAGGGGGGGAGAGAATACATCCCTGAAAGAGCATCTGGAGCAGATCCAGCAGGCATTCCTGATTGCGCACAGGGCATTTCAGGAGGCCCCCCTGTCTGTGGTCGGCGAGATGCTTAGCGAACTTGACCCGGAAACCCTGGCCAGTTCAACCAAATCAATTCTCAACTTCGGGCCCATGCGCAAGGCGGAAATCTTTGAAACCTATCAGGTGAAATATCAGGAATGCAGGAAATGGTTTGACACAGGCCGATTTTCTGAGAAACTTTTAAGAGAATTTGAAAAGATTTGTCAGAAGAACTACAAAGGAAAATAGGCAAGGAGCGGATTATGAGAACATATGTAGGGGCATTATCAATGTTTATCTGCATGGCACTCTGTTGTTCATGCTCAACGACGGGCTCCGGCAAAACCGAGCCCTGGCGCGAGAAATCGGTTGATCTCAGCATCAAGGGAGATCCTCAGCTCAATCTCTATCAGAACAGCTCGCACACCCTCTATCTCTGCACCCTTCAGTTGAAAGACCCCAATGCCTTTAATCAGTTGATAGATGAAAGGGGGGGGATGGAAAAGCTCTTGTCCGAATGCACCCGGTTTGACGGGAGCGTAGCCTACACAAAGAGGTATGTTGTGCAACCGGGCCAGCTGGTAAGCGACAAACAGGACCATGCCGAGGGCGCGAGGTATATGGGAATAGTCGCGGGATATTACAGCATGAAAAAGGAAAATGTCGTCCGGCTCTTTCCCATTTCCAAATCTCTCAGCTTGATCATTGACTTGGGAGCCAGGGGAATTCTGGATATCAGGGAGAAATGATGGATTATTTCGGACCAATCTTCTGGCATCAGGGGCTTTTTCTCCAGCCTCACCATTTTCAACTCTTTGATCGAAGTGTCCGGATGCTGTTCGATCCGTTTCTCGACTATCTTGCTCCCCATTTCTGGGGGGTCGGAGAAATGGAGATACAGCATGCGTCACTGGGGACACGTTCCTTCCAGCTTGGAAAGGGGGGGTTCTTTTTCCCGGACGGAACATACGCGGCTATTCCGGGGAACGCCCTTGTCGAGCCCCGTCATTTCGAGGATGCATGGGTTGCGGGAGGGAAACCGTTCACCATCTTCCTGGGCTTAAGGAAATGGAACAATATCGGAGAAAACGTCACGGTCGTGGACTCCCTGGAGGATGTGTCAGGGGTGACCACCCGGTTTGCAGCCCCTGCGGACGCCGAAGAATGGAAGGACATCCATGCCGGTGGCCCACCGGGGCAGGTAAAACGGCTCCATTACGTCCTCAAGGTATTCTGGGAGACCGAGCAGGAACTGTTGGGCGATTATCTGCTCATCCCCATCGCGCAACTGGAAAGGATGGGGGAGGAGATTGTAATGTCGCCTGGCTTTGTCCCCCCCTCCCTTACGCTTTCGGCCTCGGAGCCGTTGCTGAAGATCGTCAAGGAGATACGGGACCAGATTGCATCCCGGAGTCGGCAGCTCGAGGAGTTCAAAAGGCAGAGGGGGATACAGAACGCCCAGTTCGGGTCCCGGGACATGGTCTATCTGCTGGCGCTCCGCTCCCTGAACCGCTATGTGCCGATTCTCTTTCATCTCATTGAAACAAGGCAGGTCCATCCCTGGAGTGTATACGGCCATCTCAGGCAACTTATCGGCGAGCTCTCCTCCTTTTCAGAGAAGATCAATGTCATGGGCGAGCCGATGGATAACAGCGACACCTCTCTTCCGGTGTATGACCACCGCAATCTCTGGGAATGCTTTTCAACTGCGCAGCTTATGATCGGCAGGCTTCTTGACGAGATAACCGCCGGTCCGGAATACGTGATCCAGCTTTTGTACGACGGCACATATTTCACGGCGGAGATGAGGCCGGTCCATTTCGAAAGCCGCAACCGGTACTATCTTGTGCTCAGGACCGAGGAGGAGCCGAAATCGGTCATACAGTCCATTGACACGGTCGTCAAACTGGGCTCGCGGGAGCGTCTGCCGCTTCTGATAGCCCGCGCCCTGCCGGGTGTCGGGCTCGAACACCTCCCCACTCCGCCCCAGGAGCTGCCGCGCCGGTCATATTCAATCTACTTTGCCGTGGACAGCAACTGCGATCAATGGGCGCTGATCGAGAAGGGGAATAACATCGCCCTTTACTGGGACAACGCCCCCGAGGACCTGGAGGTCGAACTGATGCTGGTGGGGAGGTAATAAGACCATTTTCTTTACTGTTGGATTAAACCCATCTCCGCCGGGTGCGCCTCCTTCGTATTAGCATAGAAGCTATTGTCGGTTTGAAAGGACAAAAATGAAAGGACTGTTGATAGGTACAATTGCTGGAAGCATAACGGCATTAATGCTTCAGGTAATATTCTTATCAGGCATTGCCGAGGCAGAAGAACTATACACAAAGAGCGCTGAAATGATCTGTGCAGATACAAAGGTCAGAGTAGTTACTGAGTGTTATGACGACACAGATTATACCCCTCCGTTATGTTCAAAGCAGCAGTTTCAGTTTACTGACAATAATACAAATAAAACAATAACTACTCCGTCCGCTGGCAGATTCTCAGAAGAATTCAACGAGTTAGCAACATCTTGGGCATGTATAAAGGGCAGATCTCAGTATTACCTCTTGGTTAGGTATAATAATGGCGGGAATTGTTCTGATTGTGAATGGTTTGAGATAGTCGATTTACATGGTAAGAAACTGGCAAGCGATCGAGGGAAGACATCAGGAAATGCAAACAAGCATTTCAAAAATATATATAAGAAAATTGGTCTGCCACAGTCTTGGCCGAGGTCATCATTTGTCAGAATTCCGCTGGCAAGAAAGGATCGAGGTGAGTAAATGATAAATTATATTTCTATGTTTGCAACAAAAGGCTCTGGATACAAACAAGTCGAAGACTATTCCCATTATTTGGAACCAATTGATAAAAGTCCAGGAAGACCTGCTGGAAACAGTCGTAGATGGGGCGACGCATCACATGACGTTCAGCGAATAGTTATAGACAGTATTATTGAGAAATCGAAATCCAAGCTTAACACGAGACAAACCGCCCATATTCTAGCAATAGCGTATGTTGAATCGGGTTTTAATCTAGATG
>JBGQDJ010000230.1:0-5154 GCA_041495805.1 Geobacteraceae bacterium | reverse complement strand
GACTGGGGAAAGAGAAAGATTGTCACCGTAGAGTTGGATCCTCCCCGCGGGCTAGACTGTACCAAGGTCATGGCAGGCGCGAGGGCTCTCCGGGAAGCGGGCGCCGACGCCATCAACCTGGCGGAAAACCCACTGGCAAGGGTCCGCATGGGTAACATCGCTCTGGGGAGCAGAATCCAGAGGGAGGCCGGCATCGAGGTGATTGCCCATATCACATGCCGCGACCGCAACCTTCTCGGACTACAGTCGGATCTCATGGGTGCAAGCCTTCTGGGGTTGCGCACCATCCTGGCCGTGACCGGAGACCCCGCAGGCTTGGCGACCAGGCCGGCGCGTCATCGGTCTTTGACCTGAACTCATTCGGCCTGATCAAGCTACTGAGTGACCTGAATTCAGGGGTCAACGCCCTGGGGAACGGGATAGGCGCGGGGACAGGCTTCACCATCGGCTGCGCCTTCAATCCGAACTCTCCGAAAATGGAGGGGCAGGTTGCAAGGCTTGCAAAGAAGGTCGCCTGCGGCGCCTGTTTCGCCCAGACCCAGCCTATTTATGATGTCGCCATACTGGACAGTATGCTGGAACGCACCGCCCACCTCGGGATTCCGATCCTTCCCGGAATACTCCCCCTGGTGAGTGAACGAAACTGTGAGTATCTTCACAATGAGGTGCCCGGGATTGTTATACCCGGCACAGTGCGGGAAAGGATGCGGGGGAAGGAAAAAGAGGCGGGTATGAAGGAAGGGCTGGCTATTGCCCGGGAGTTCATCGCCCAGGTCCGGGAGAGGGTCGGCGGCTTCTATATCATCCCTCCTTTCGGCAGATATGAGATCGCCGCGGAACTGGTCGTTTTCATAAAGGGTTGAAGCATTAACTGGATATTGACTGTGATGAGGGCCTGTCAATCAAAACATCAGTTGCTCCCGCAAAGATTTTGGCGTATAAGTTCTGCTAATATTAAGGAAATATGCGGATGACTTTTTTTTATTGATGACTTTGAGTCTCTTCTTTTGCAAACCGCAAATTCAGGTTCTAAACGGAAAGGGGTTATATGAAAATCTTTCTTAAGTTGCTTGTATTGGCTGCCCTCCTCATGCTCTCCGCCTGCCACTCCCTCCATATCAGTAAAGTGGCGGAGGATTTTGACAAAGGTTCCAGGAGCTATTTCCGGATGGTGCGCTGGAATGAACTGGACAAGACCCCACTCTACTTCGTCGACGATACTTTGCGCGCGGAGTTCGAGAAGAGGGTCAAGGCTGCCAAGGATGTGCAGATAACCGATTATCGGGTCAAGTACTTGGAATGCAGGCCTGAGAAGGGTGATGCCGAGGTAACGGTGGAGTGGGACTATTACATTCCCCCGTCCATCAAATTGAAGACCGTCGAGGATCCTCAGAAATGGCGGTATATTGAGGAAGAAGCACGGAAGGGGTGGATCCTCATGACGCTCCTTCCCGAGTTCAAGTAGCATGAAAACCGTTCTCATCATAGAGGACGAGAAAGACCTGGCGGAGCTGGTTGCCTTCAACCTGGAGAAAGAGGGTTTCCGTCCTCTACTTGCCGCGGATGGTGTCATGGGCCTGGAAAAGGCGCGCGCCAACTCTCCAGACTTGATCCTTCTCGATCTGATGCTCCCCGGCATGCCCGGGACAGAGGTCTGCAAGGCACTGAAAAGCAATGAGAAGACCTCCCGGATTCCGGTCATCATGCTGACCGCTAGGGGCGAAGAGATAGACCGTGTAGTCGGCTTCGAAGTAGGTGCCGACGATTACGTGCTGAAACCTTTCTCGACACGGGAGCTTTTGCTGAGGGTGAAGGCGGTCCTGCGCCGAACCGCGCCCGATGGGCCAAAAGACAGGGTCGTAATTATCGGGGCCGTTTTAATCGACACCGACCGCCATACAGTGACTGTTAACGGTAAGATGATCGATCTGTCCGCCATTGAATTCAAACTCCTCCTTACCCTGGCGGAACGCCAGGGGAGGGTGCAGAGCCGGGACCAGCTCCTCAAGGATGTCTGGGGGTATAACTATGCCGGCGACACGCGTACGGTAGACACCCACCTGACCAGGCTCCGCGCCAAGCTCGGGGATGCCGGTGACATGATAAGAACGGTGAGGGGCTTCGGATACAAGCTTGAGCCTTTATGAAACTCACAATGCGTAAAAAACTACTGCTCTCGCATCTTCTTTTGGTCTTTGTCATGGGGGGGGTGCTCTACGGCTGGCTCTCGACCAGACTCGGCGAATTCATGGTGGAGGAAACAAGAGCCGGACTTCTCAGTGAAGCGCGGCTTGCCAGGCTCACATCCACGAGGGAGATCAGGGAGCTGCGCCGGGATGCTCCGGCCATGGCAACAGCCATAGGCAGGGAAACAAGGGCGCGGGTCACTTTCATATCCCAGAGGGGAGAAGTCCTCGGAGACTCCGACGTCAAACCGGGCGAATTAAAGGAGCTGGAAAATCATCTGGGCCGCCCCGAAGTGCAGCAGGCGCTGAAAAGCGGCCAGGGAAGCTCCATCCGCTACTCTGCAACCCTCATGACCCCAATGCTTTATGTTGCCCTCCCTTTTCACGACTCCGGCGGCGAAGACGGTGTGCTGCGGCTCGCTCTTCCCCTCTCATCCCTGCAAAAGACCAGGTCGAGCCTCAACGCCATTCTCTTCATTTCCCTCGCTACAGCTCTGTTCATTTCCCTTATATTGAGCTATATCCTTTCCAATGTAACCTCGCGATCTCTCCGCACCATGGCGAAAATTGCCGCGCAGATCGGAAACGGAGAGTTCGGCAGGCGGGTCCCGGTGATGGGAAGGGATGAAGTAGGTGAACTGGCCGTGGTCATGAATGACATGGCCGCAAGGATCGAAGGGGAGCTGAAAAGCATTGCCGCCGAAAAGAACCGCCTCGACACCATCCTGCGCGGCATGGGTGAAGGGGTAATGGTGACGGACTCCAGGGGAGTGATCACACTGGTCAATCCGGCTTTCCGCACCCTCTTCGACCTCAGGGAGGATGTGGAAAGGAAACCGCTCATCGACATCACCCGGCATCCGTCCCTCCATGAAGCCTTCAAAAAACTGATAGAGACAAAAACCGAACGTGTCGAGGAATTCATCCTCCCCCTGAACGGCGGGAAAACCGTTCTGACTCACTGGGTACCCTTGCTGGAGAAAGAGATCCTCCTCGGGGTGGTGGCCGTCTTTCACGACATAAGCGACCTGAAGCGACTGGAAAAGATTCGCCGCGATTTTGTGGCCAATGTATCCCATGAGTTGCGCACGCCGGTTACGGTAATCAAGGGGTATGCCGAGACACTGCTGGACGGGGTATTGTCAACGGACCCGGAGAAGGCCGTCGTTTTTCTTGAGAAGATCCATCGCCACGCCGGGCGGCTGGCAAGCCTTATCGGCGACCTCCTCATCCTTTCCGAGCTTGAATCCGGCGTGTCGACTCCGGAAGCATCGCCGGTCGCCATCGGACCGGTAGTTGACCACGTCTGCGCACTGCTGGAGGAAAAGGCCTTAAGCAAAAAGATCAGCATCATCCAGCCGGGTAGCAGAGAAACAGTGGAGGTCCTTGCTGATCGGGCCAAACTCGAACAGGTGCTGGTAAACCTCCTCGACAATGCGATCAAGTACACCCAGGAAAACGGCACGATTACTATTTCATCTGCTGAAACAGAGGGAATGGTGACCATCGCGGTCAGCGACACCGGTATCGGCATCCCCGACAAAGAGCTCCCCCGGATCTTCGAGCGCTTCTACCGGGTGGATGCGGCTCGCAGCCGCGAACAGGGGGGGACAGGACTTGGACTTGCCATCGTCAAGCACATTGTCCAGTTGTACGGGGGGACCATTTCCGTGGAGAGCAGGCCGGGGAAGGGATCCACATTTTCAATTACGCTGAAAAAACCTGGGGAAAATTGAAAACGGCAATCAACAGGTGCGGACCGGAATGAAAGGTGTGTGCCGGACAAACGGGCATTTGTCCCGGGAGCTTAAAGGAGGAAGTTATGCAATGCCCTTTCTGCAAGGAAGATGTTAATGACGGCGCAATCAAATGCAAGCACTGCGGTTCCGATCTGACACTCCTCCCCGGCTCCCGCTCAGAGCATTCCGCCGATTTCGGTGAAATGTTCAATTCCGCTTTTACCATCTGGAAGGAAAACCTGGGAGACCTGGTGTTACTCACCCTTGTATTCTGCCTCATCTGCTGGATTCCCATCGCCAACATCGGCTTCATCGCCGGCTATACCCGCTCACTCCTCAAGGTGGCGCGCGGTGAGGGAAAAGCCCTGGTGGGAGACCTCTTCAATGCATGGGACTGCTTCGCCAACCTGTTCGTCTTTGTACTCATCAACCTGATTATCGTCATTGTGCTTCACTTCATACCGGTCCTGGGAACCCTGGCATCCATTGCTCTCGGGTTCTTCATGGTTCCGGGTGGGGTTCTCATCATCGACAAGGGGCGAGGTGTCAGCGACGCCTTCTCCTGGTGTTTCTCCACCATCCAGGCGGATTTCGTCAACTGGCTCCTGGCTTACATTGTCGGCAACGTTATCATCTGCGCCGGTTTTATCGTTTTTTTCATCGGCATTATACTCACCGCGCCCCTCGGTCAACTGATCATCCTGGGGCAGTACGAGCGGGTCAAACCGGCCATTGGCAACTAACAGCAGGCTATCGGCCTCTGGAGGAGCTTCAGCATGTTGATAAAAAGGAAATTCATTCTTTTTGCTATTCTCGTTTTCTTCCTCCTCCCTTTCGGATTTTCACTGGTCAATCTCTGTACTGAGTGGCTCTTTTTTGACGAGATCGGCCTGACTTCGGTCTTTACGACAACATTGACCGCCAAAATCGGCGCGGGGGCCTTCTTCGGCGTCCTTTTCTTTCTCTTTGCGCTGGTGAATCTCTTAGTTGCAAACAGGCCCAATTTCCCCCTCAACGGGATTCTGGGTAATGCATTCCGGCTCAAAAGGGAAGAGGCTGCGCGGCTTGCAAAACCCCTGGGACTCCTCGCCTGCGCCATCCTGGCGATGCTTGCCGGGAGATGGGGCGCCATGCAGTGGGAGAGCATCCTCCTCTTTGCCAACATGGTTACGGTAGGGATAAAGGATCCTATCATAGGAAAAGACATCGGCTTCTACCTTTTCCAACTG
>JBGQDJ010000229.1:0-5161 GCA_041495805.1 Geobacteraceae bacterium | reverse complement strand
GGCGTTAAATTACGACCTTATTGTTGGCAATCAGAGATAATAGCGGGCGGTGGCGGACTCCCAGATCCCCTGCCCTTTGAGAAGGAGATCACAGACCTCTCTGACCGCACCGCATCCGCCCCCGTTTTTCGTGACGAAGTGGACGTGGGGAATGACCTCCTCCACCGCGTCGGCGGGGGCAGCGGCAAATCCCACCCGGCGCAGCACAGGGATGTCGATGATGTCGTCCCCCATGAAGGCGACCTGGGAATCGTCAAGGCCGGTCTTGTCAAGGATGTCCTGATAGGGAGTGATCTTATCCATTGCCTTCTGGTAGACGCGATTTATCCCCAGTTCGGCTGCACGGTTGGCGGCAACCTGGGATTGGCGGCCGGAGATGATGCCGACCTCGATCCCTGCCCGCTGAATCATCTTGATGCCATGCCCGTCCTTGACGTTGAAGAACTTGCTTTCCACTCCATTGGAATCGAAGACGATCCGGCCATCGGTCATCACCCCGTCCACGTCGAGGAGTAGTAGTTTTATTTTTTTCAGGCGTTCGTTCATATTCTATGCTATTCCCGCCTTCAACAGGTCATGCAGGTGTATTATCCCCGCGGGCCTCAGCGCTTCATCATCCTCGAAGACAAATAACGAGGTGATGGAAAACTGCTCCATCTGCTGCAGCGCCCGGGCCGCAAGTTCTCCAAGGTTGATCCGCCTGGCTCCGGCAGTCATCAGATCTCCGGCGGAACAGTTTAAAATATCCACACCCTTTCCCAGAGCCCTGCGCAGGTCGCCGTCGGTTATCACCCCGAGCAGCGCGCCTTCTTCATCGGTAACACCGGTAATCCCCAGCCCCTTGGAAGTGATGGTGAAAAGCGCCTCTCTCATCAGGATGGTCGAGGTCACCAACGGCACTGCATCGCCGGTATGCATCAGCTCATCTACCTTGAGGATCAATTTTTTCCCGAGCGCGCCACCGGGATGGAAGAGCGCAAAGTCTTCGGCCCTGAATCCGCGTTTCAGGAGGAGGGCCACGGCCAGCGCGTCTCCCATGGCCAGGGTGGTGGTGGTCGAGGCGGTTGGGGCCAGCCCCAGCGGGCAGGCCTCCTCTTTCACGGACACATCGAGGAACACGTCACCGGCCCGGCTCAAGGTGGAGCCCGGATTGCCGGTCATTGAAATAAGCGAAGCCCCCAGGCGCTTGATGACCGGGAGTATGCGCAGAACCTCTTCGGTCTCGCCGCTATTGGAGAGGGCAATAACCACGTCTCCCTTCATGATCATCCCCAGGTCTCCATGGATCCCCTCGGCAGGGTGGAGGAAAAATGCCGGGGTGCCGGTGGAGGCCATGGTTGAGGCGATCTTCTGGCCGATCAGACCGGACTTTCCCATGCCGGTTACAACCACACGGCCATGAGAGGCAAGAACCAGGTCCACCGCCCTTTCGAACTCGCCATCAATGGAATCGGCCAGTGCCATCAGGGCCTCGGCCTCGATCCGTATCACTTTTTTCGCTTCTTCGATAATCATAAAGACCAGTGACCAGTGACCAGTGACCAGTGACCAGTGACCAGTGACCAGTAAAAGCAAGAGCGCCATTCCTGTGTCCAGATCCCTGGTCC
The DNA here is from genome assembly GCA_041495805.1 of Geobacteraceae bacterium. Classification (GTDB taxonomy): domain Bacteria; phylum Desulfobacterota; class Desulfuromonadia; order Geobacterales; family Geobacteraceae; genus JBGQDJ01. The sequence continues at coordinate 3,554 of JBGQDJ010000229.1, read as the reverse complement.
CCGATTCCTATTTAACTATTGCGTCTATCGCCTTCAGCTTCTTCAACATCCCCGGCAGGTCATTGAGCCTAACCGAGTTGGGACCGTCGCAAAGGGCCTTTTCCGGGTCCTCATGGACCTCAAGAAAAACCCCGTCCACTCCGGTCGCCACGGCCGCCCTGGCAAGATATTCGACGAATTCCCGCTGCCCTCCGGACGTCCCTCCCAGGCCGCCGGGAAGCTGGACACTGTGTGTGGCGTCATATACCACCGGGTATCCCATTGCCCGCATGATGGGGAGACTTCTCATGTCGGACACCAGGTTGTTGTAGCCGAAAGAGGCCCCCCGTTCCGTCAGGATGATCCGATCGTTGCCGGTGGAAAGGGTCTTGTCGACCACGTTTTCCATGTCCCACGGAGCAAGGAACTGCCCTTTCTTGATATTGACCACCCGTCCGCTCTCTGCCACCGCAACCACGAGATCGGTCTGACGGCAGAGAAACGCCGGGATCTGGATGATATCCAGCACCTGCGCGGCAGGCTTTACCTGCTCGATGGAATGTATGTCGGAGAGGACCGGCACCCCCAGTTCTTCCCGCACCTTTGAGAGGATGCGCAGCCCTTCCTTCAGGCCCGGCCCTCGATAGGAGCTGCAGGAGGTGCGGTTTGCCTTGTCGTAAGATGCCTTGAATATCAGGGGGATTGATAAGCCGTTGGTAATGGTCATGAGGCGCTCGGCACAGTGCAGGGTCGCCTTCTCATCCTCTATTACGCAGGGGCCTGCAATCAGGACCAGTGGCCTCTTTCCCCCTATCTTAATGTTTCCGACAACGATTTCTTTAACCATGGATTTCCTTCAGAATCAGGGTCTAATGGCCAGGGATTATCCGGGTAAGGACCTTCACCGGTCCCCGGTCACTACTCCCTGCTTTTATTCGCCAATGCCGCGGCAATGAACGCCCGGAACAGGGGGTGCGGGCTTAAGGGTTTGGATTTGAACTCGGGATGAAACTGGCAACCGACAAACCAGGGATGATCGGCAATCTCCACCATCTCCACCAGGTCACCTTCCTGGTAAAGGCCGGAAAGCACCATGCCGCAGGAGACGAATTTTTCCCGGTACGCATTGTTGAATTCGTAACGATGGCGGTGCCGCTCGGAGATCTCGGTTGCGCCATAGGCCTTTTGGGCAAAGGTACCTTTGACCAGGGCGCAGGGATAGGCGCCGAGACGCATGGTCCCTCCCTTTCGCGAGACCCCTTTCTGCTCCTCCATTAAATGGATGACGGGGTTCGCGCACTCCGGTTTAAACTCGGTGGAAAAGGCGTCGTCCAGATCACAGACATTTCGCGCAAATTCCACAACCGCCATCTGCAGGCCAAGGCAAATGCCAAAAAATGGGATCTTCCTGGTCCTGGCAAATTCGATCGCCTTGATCTTCCCTTCGGTCCCACGTTCGCCGAATCCGCCGGGGACCAGGATACCGTCCACAACTTCCAGAAGTCCGGTAATCCCTTCCTGCTCGATCTTCTCGGAATCGAGGTAAGAGAGTTGGACCCGACAGTCATTGGCAATGCCACCGTGCGTCAATGCCTCGGCCAGGGACTTGTACGATTCGGTCAGGTTGACATACTTGCCGACAATGGCAATGCGTACCTCCCCTTTGCTAGGATTTTTAAGTTTGTCCACCATCTCCTGCCAGGGAGTGAGATCAGGGGCCTTGGTCCAAATATTGAGCTTATCTACAACCTGTTCATCCAGTCCTTCCAGATGCAGCGCCAGTGGTACTTCATAGATATGCTCGGCATCCTTGGCCGTGATAACGTCCTTTTCTTCAACGTTACAGAAGAGGGCAATCTTCGCCTTCATGTCATGGGGGAGGTCGCTCTCACAGCGGCAAAGGAGGATATCCGGCTGGATACCTATCTCCCTCAATTCCTTCACCGAGTGCTGGGTCGGCTTGGTCTTCATCTCGCCGGCGGACTTGATATGGGGCACCAGAGTGACATGAATGTAGAGGACGTTGCCTGCCCCTCGGTCAGCCTTGAACTGACGGATCGCCTCAAGAAATGGGAGCGACTCGATATCGCCCACAGTCCCGCCTATCTCGACAATGGCAACATCGTTTCCCTTGGCGTTGTCCAGTATCTTTGTTTTGATCTCATCGGTGATATGAGGAATGACCTGTACCGTTCCTCCCAGGTAATCGCCCCTCCGTTCCTTTTCGATCACGGAAAAATAGACCTGTCCGGTTGTGAAGTTGCTCTTCTTGGAGAGACGGGCGTTGGTGTAGCGCTCGTAGTGCCCCAGATCCAGGTCCGTCTCAGCCCCGTCGTCGGTAACGAAAACCTCGCCATGCTGAAATGGAGACATGGTGCCCGGATCTACGTTTATGTACGGGTCGAGCTTCTGCATTGTGACACGGAGACCGCGCGCCTCCAGGAGAGCTCCCAATGAAGCGGAAGAGAGCCCTTTGCCGATGGAAGAAACAACACCGCCGGTCACGAAAATAAACTTGGTCTTCATAACAAAACTCCTGAATAGTGGCAACAAGCGAAGGTCTTAAGGAAAATCCATAGGTTACACTCTCTTACCCCTCAGCCTTCAGCCTTCAGCCTTTCGACTACTTTATCCAGATCTCCTGGCGTATCCACCCCGATGGTTTCATACTCGGTCTCCACCACCCTGATCCGATAGCCGTTTTCCAGAACCCTCAACTGTTCCAGCTTTTCCGCCATCTCCATATATGTGGGTTTCATCCCGGCGTACTGAAGAAGAAATTCCCTGCGGTATACGTACAGGCCCACATGTTTGTAACTGAGGATCTTCCCGGAAGAGAATTTCTCGTCTTTCAGATCGTTCCATTTGTCACGGAAATTAGGGAGGGGTGAACGGGAAAAATAGAGTGCAAATCCTTTAAGGTCGGTAACGACCTTGACAACATTTGGACTCAGGAAATCGTGCAGTGTTTTGATCTGGGATTTGAGAGTCCCCATCATTACCGAAGGGTCATCAATAAGAGGTCTGATGGCCTCGTCTATCATGGCCGGCTCAATAAGGGGCTCATCCCCCTGGACATTTACAATGATATCCGAATCCAGGCGAGCGGCCACTTCCGCCAGTCTGTCGGTCCCTGTTTCATGATTCTTGCCGGTCATCTCCACACGGCCGCCGAAAGCCCGAATTGCAGCGGCGACCCGCTCGTCGTCCGTAGCCACGATCACCTCGGAAACAAGGGCCGCCATTGCCGTTCGCTCATAGACATGCTGCACCATCGGCTTGCCCAGGATATCAGCCAGGACTTTCCCGGGAAAACGGACGGATGCAAAGCGGGCAGGAATAATTGCGGTAATTTTCATGGGATATAAGGGCCATCAAGTAAATTCAGTCCCTTAATACGGTGGGACATACTAGGCTACACTAATTGGAAGGGGTGTGTCAAGGAAGGAAATTCTCTAGGTTGTTAAAAATAAATTGACTTGATTTCAATTATATAGTAAGTTGTTCGTCTTCTTATCTAGTCCCCTTCGTCTAGCCCGGCCCAGGACACCGCCCTTTCACGGCGGCGACACCGG
>JBGQDJ010000228.1:0-5179 GCA_041495805.1 Geobacteraceae bacterium | reverse complement strand
TGGATGACGAGGAAGATATCAGGGATGTTACACAGTCCATACTGGAAGAAGCGGGTTATACGGCCGAGTCGGTTGCAAACGGCTCTGAGGCAATAGATCTTTACCTGCAAAGAAAGGAACAGGGCACCCCTTTTTCCGCGGTCATCCTGGACCTGACCATCCCGGGAGGAGTCGGCGGCAAGGAGGTCATCGAAAAACTCCTCAGCATAGACCCGGATCTAAAAGCAATCGTTTCCAGCGGTTATTCCACAGACCCGATCATGGCCAATTACCGCGATTACGGATTCAGTGCGGGACTCAGCAAGCCATACAGAACTCAAGAGCTGATCGAGATACTGCGGGAGTTGATCACTGTGTAGGGTCCCGGAAAAACAGGACGGATCATTCTGATGCTCAATAAAGGGTGTTAAAAGTTATCTCCCGCAGCTTGAAGCAAGGTTTCAGCGGCTCAAGGGACAATTTCCTTCCTTCTCTCATTCAGCTTCTCCGCGAGATTATTGCAGGCGACTGAACATTTAAATTCACAAATTCCATTGAATATTATAATGCCGTTCTTGCTTACTGCCAGGGGAGGCATCCTGTCGTGTTGTGCCATATGCAAGTTTGTTCCGGGGATATAAATTTATAGTTGATGATAATGGTAAGGTATGTTATCTAAAAAGGGACATTAAATTTGTGCCGGAAAATGAGGAGAGCCCATGTTCCTGCGATTGAAAGATGATATCAAGGCGGTTTTCGACCGGGACCCCGCAGCCAGAAGCCTTCCGGAGGTGCTTTTCTGCTACCCCGGCCTCCATGCTGTCTGGTTTCACAGGATCAGCCACTGGTTCTGGAAGCATGAGTTCTTTTTCATCGGCAGGTTTGTATCCCATATGGGGCGCTTTTTCACGGGGATCGAGATCCATCCGGGCGCAAAGATAGGAAAGGGTTTTTTTATCGACCACGGCATGGGGGTCGTGATAGGAGAAACGGCGGAGATCGGAGAAAACGTGACCCTGTACCATGGTGTGACGCTCGGCGGAGTGAGCTGGGAAAAGACCAAGCGCCATCCCACCATTGGCGACAACGTGGTTATCGGTTCCGGCGCCAAGGTGCTGGGTCCGTTTACAGTCGGCAAGGGAAGCAAGATAGGCTCCAATTCCGTGGTTGTCAGGGAGGTTCCGGCCAACTCCACGGTCGTGGGTATTCCCGGCCGGGTTGTGATGGCGACGGAAAAGCTTTCGGAAAGAATGGACCTGGAGCATGGCAACCTGCCGGACCCGGAGGCCAAGGCCATTTCATGCCTCTTTGACCAGATCCGTGAACTGGAGCGAAAATTCGCCGCGCTCTCCGCGGAGCACGAATCCTTGAAGAGCAGCATTTCGGGCAAGAACTGAGCGGATGTGCTTGGCCGGTGAGGCATTGCTGCCGGGCCGGCCCTGGCGCATTCGATATAGAGAAGAGCGGACAAGATGATCTACATGGATTACAACGCCACTGCGCCCGTTCATCCCGAGGTGCTGAAGGCGTTTTTGCCTTTTTACAGGGAGCGTTTCGGCAATCCTTCCAGTATTCACATGGCTGGCAGGAGAGCGAAGGGAGCGATTGAGGAAGCAAGGGAAAAGGTGGCGCACTTTCTCTGCAGCGAACCCGTTGAGGTGGTATTTACTTCATCAGGCACCGAAGCGGACAATATGGCCGTCAAGGGTATCGCGTCAGCCTTGCGGGGGAAGGGGAACCATATAATCACCACCCGTGTGGAACATCCCGCCGTGCTCAACACCATGCTCCATCTGGAGCAGCAGGGTTTTGAAATAACCCGGCTGGATGTAGACAGCGAGGGGCTCCCGGACCTTGACCTGCTCGAGTCGTGCATTACAGACCGCACCATCCTGATTTCCGTCATGCATGCCAACAACGAAACCGGCACGATCCTCCCGGTAATGGAAATCGGCGCCATAGCCTCGCGTCATCGGGTCGTCTTCCATTGCGACGCGGTGCAGGCCGCCGGCAAGATTCCCATGGATTGCCGGGAAATAAACGCGGGACTCCTTGCCATTTCCGGTCATAAAATGGGGGCGCCCCAGGGTATCGGCGCACTGGTTGTCCGGCAGGGGGTAAAGCTGCATCCCTTCATTCATGGCGGCTCCCAGGAGCGGAACCGGCGCGCCGGCACGGAAAACGTGGCCGGTATCGTCGCCCTGGGGCGAGCCTGCGAACTGGCTCAGGACTCCCTTTTGATTGAATCGGCGCGTATCGGAGCTCTCCGCGACCGGCTGGAACAGGGGATTATCTCCACCATCCCTGATGTGCGTATCAACGGACATAAAGAGAAACGGCTGCCGAACACCAGCAATATTTCCTTTGCAGGGTGCGAGGCGGATTCCCTGCTTGCGAACCTGGACCTGGAAGGGATTGCCGCTTCGTCCGGGGCGGCCTGCTCTTCAGGCACCCTCCGCGTCTCCCATGTCCTCTTTGCCATGGGGGTCGAGGCGGATCTGGCCAAGGCGTCGCTCCGCTTTTCCCTCGGTCGTGAAAACAGCGAGGCCGATCTTGACCATCTGCTCGGAGTGCTGCCTGGTATCGTGGAGCGGCTCCGGAAAAGCAGATAGAGTCAGCCATATCGACCGCATCATTTTTCAGGTTGTAAAACCTGCAAAACTCTTTTACTCTCTTCCTTTGTTTTCTTCGTGTCACTAAGACGCTCATCAGAGGTTCGTTTCCGGGTTTCGTAATGAAAAAAATTAAAGACAAAAAAAGGGTGGTCGTTGCCATGAGCGGCGGGGTCGATTCATCGGTGACCGCCGCCCTTCTCAGGGAGCAGGGGCACGATGTGATCGGCGTTTCCATGCAGGTGTGGGATTACTCCAGATTCACGGCCGCCGATGGCGAAAAGTTCGGGGCCTGCTGTTCCCTGGACGATATTCATGACGCCAGGAGGGTAGCGGAGCAGATCGGCATCCCCTTTTATGTGGTGAATTTCGAGGAAGAGTTCCAGCGGCACGTGATTGACGACTTCATTGCCGAATATTTCCGTGGGCGTACCCCTAACCCATGTGTCCGCTGCAATCAGCTGATCAAATTCGATCTCCTGCTCAGGAAGGCCGGAGAACTGGCGGCGGATTTCCTGGCCACGGGTCATTATGTCAGGTCGATACGGGACGACCAGGGACGCTTCCATCTGCTGCGGGGAGTGGATGAGAGCAAGGACCAGTCATATTTTCTCTTTACCCTTACCCAGGAGCAACTCAGGGCAACCCTTTTTCCCCTTGGAGGCATGACCAAGCAGGAGGTCCGCGCACTGGCCTCCCAATACGGCCTGCGCGTCGCGGAGAAGGGGGAGAGCCAGGAGATATGCTTTGTCCCGGATGACGATTATGTCCGTTTTCTCGAAGAATCAATGGGGAAAGAAAGTATGTCCGGCAATATCGTGGATTGCCGGGGCAATCTGCTCGGCAGGCACGAAGGGACCTACCGCTACACGGTGGGGCAGAGGAAGGGACTGGGTGTTGCCCATCCCCATCCCCTCTATGTACTGGGGGTGGATGCCGGACGGAAGGAAGTCATAGTCGGCGCTAGGGAGGAACTTGTCGCTGAGGGTCTTGTCGCTACGAATGTGAACTGGATTGCTCCTCCGCCCGATTCCGCCATCGAGGCGACATGCAAGATCCGCTACCGCCAGAAACAGGTTCCCTGCCGGGTCCTCCCTTTGCCCGGAGATCGCGTAGAGGTCCGTTTCCTCAAGGGTGAAAAGGCGATCACACCGGGGCAGGCGGTGGTGTTTTATGATGGGGAGGAGGTACTGGGAGGGGGCTGGATCGAGAGTGGAAACGGTCCTTTTCCGCAATCTCTGCGTTGATCTTCGCGATTACTTGTGCGGCGTAGCGCTGCTACGCCTCCGCGCAATCCCTCGATCGCCTTGACCTTGCGAAAAAATCCTCGTTTCCGGATGAATAATAGATACTTTCTAAGGGAATTATGCAACGAATAGCAATTACTACACTCGGCTGCAAGATCAATCAGTTCGAATCCGCGGCCATGAGCGAAACTCTGGCGCGGGACGGTTTCCTGGTCGTCCCTTTCGAGGAGGAGGCGGATATATATGTGATCAACACCTGCACCGTGACCGCCAGGACCGACGCGGAGTCGCGACGGCTGATCCGCCGCGCCCGGAGAGGCCGGCCTGAGGCGAAGATCGTGGTTACCGGCTGCTATGCCCAGTTGGCCTTCGAACAGCTGCGGGAGATGCCCGGGGTCAACCTGATCCTGGGAAACGCCGAGAAGAAGGGGATCGCCGAACTGGTTAAGGAAATTGGCGATGAGCCGCGGGTGCTGGTTTCCGACATCTCCCTCGACCGGAAGGCGGGGGGGATTACACTGGAGAGTTTCGCCGAGCACACGCGGGCTTTTTTGCAGGTGCAGAACGGCTGCGACGCCTTCTGCTCTTACTGCATCGTCCCTTACGCAAGGGGGAGAAGCAGGAGCGTCCCAATGGCTGAGGCCCTTGACGGGGTCAGGGCATTTGCGGTGAAGGGGTTCAAGGAGGTGGTCCTGACCGGGATACACCTGGGGGGGTACGGCCTCGATTTGACCCCGCCCTCAAGCCTTCCGGACCTTTTGGCCGCTATTGAAGAAGAGCGGCTCGTGCCGCGTCTGCGGCTCGGATCTGTCGAGCCGACCGAGATATCCAGCCCCCTGGTCCGCATTTTGTCCGCTTCGGATATCATTTGTCCCCACCTCCATCTCCCGCTGCAAAGCGGCAATGATCAGGTCCTCACGAGGATGAACCGGCGCTACACAACGGCACGGTTTAGAGAGGTGATGGCAGAGTTGACGGAGTCGATCCCGGATATCTGCATCGGCTGTGATGTCATAGCCGGTTTCCCGGGCGAGACGGAGGGGGAATTCGCGGAGACGTACCGTTTCATCGAATCGCTCCCAGTCGCCTATCTTCACGTCTTTCCCTTTTCCTCCCGCCAGGGGACCAAGGCCGCCGCCATGCCGAATCATCTCCCCGGCGGCGTAGTCCGCAAGCGCGCAGAGCTCCTGCGCGGACTTTCGGAGCGAAAAAAAGACGCCTATTGCCGGAAATTCATCGGTAAAGAGTTAAAGGTGCTGGTGCAGGAGAGTGCAGGGGATGGGATGGTGAAGGGATTGTCCCGCAATTACATTCTGGTCATTTTCCCCGGCAATGAGACCC
>JBGQDJ010000227.1:0-5194 GCA_041495805.1 Geobacteraceae bacterium | reverse complement strand
TATCTTCCTCGTCATCCATTACCAGTACGCGGCCGCCGCCCTGGGATGACTTTGTTCGAGAGTACGGTACTGTCAGGCTTTCATGTTCCGTAGCCGGAAGGGAGATATGAAACGTGCTCCCCTTCCCCAGAGTGGATGTCGCCCTTATTTTGCCGCCATGTTTCCTGATGATCGAGTAACAGGTTGCCAGTCCGAGGCCGCTCCCCTGCTGTTTGGTGGTGAAGTACGGGTCGAAGATTCTCTGTAGATGGTTCTCGGAAATTCCGGCGCCGGTGTCCGCAACTGAGATTTTCACGAATTTCTTCCCTTCCCGCGGGGATCCGGCATTTTCCGCGCTTATGGTTACCGTCCCCCCTTCAGGCATGGCCTGAACCGCATTGAGCACGAGATTCTGGATAACCTGGGCCAGCTGCCCTTCGTCCGCCACCACAGGCCAGAGGTCATCCGCAAGGGCGAATTCGCCCCTGACATTGGAACCGCGCAGGGCAAATCGAGCCGCTTTCATCAGCAGGTTGCGCAGATCGATAATCTTCTTTACCGGTTCGCCCCCCCGCGCAAAGGTAAGGAGCTGCTGGGCCAGGTCCTTGGCGCGGGCAGTAGCATTCTCTGCTTCTTCAAGCCGCTTCGTCACTTTTTCCGGATCGTGCAGCTGTAAACGCGCCAGGGAGACATTGCCGAGGATGATCGTAAGGATATTGTTGAAGTCGTGGGCAATCCCGCCCGCCAGCACTCCAAGCGACTCGATCTTCTGGTTTTTCAGCATATCCTGCCTGGCATTGCGGAGTTCGGTAATATCCTCCATTGTCCCGACATAGCCTGAGATTTTGCCGTCCGGACTTTTCAAGGGGTTTGCCAAGGTTCGAACCCAGATCGTTTTCCCTTGCGGGGTCAGCCGACGGTGCTCATGGGAATAGATATGCCCTGAAGCAACCGCCTCATTCCAGACTTTCCAGTGCTCTTCGAGATCGTCGGGTTGGATCCCCTTGACCCACCCCATTCCCAACCCTTCCGAGGCCGGCCTACCGGTAATTCTCTCCCAGCCGGGGCTACAGTAAATGTTGTTCCCTTTGCTGTCTGCCCTGAAAATGCCGATCGGCGCGGAGTCGCAAAGGGAATGAAACAACTCCTCGCTCTCGGCCAATGCCTCCCCAGATTTCACTTGCGCCAAACCTTTCGAATCCGTCGACTTGGAGGCGGCTTCAGCTGTAGGGTTGAGGTCCTTTTTCATTTCAGGCTCCGGATTTCCCAGCGGCGAATACCCAGGTTCAGCGACATTGTTTACCGGCGAATGAGTGGATTCCAGCGTGGCTGTGGGAACTGTAATATGACCGGTCATGTTCGCCTTTATCTAACAGTGTAGCATCAAGCGCCCCTTATACAACCCCGAGCCCTTTTTCCCAAACGATGGGCAATTGATGCAGCAAACGATCTGTAACGACTAATTAGTTATCATCCGGGAACTGCGGATGGGTCACTATTGGCGGAGGAAAGATGGGAGGGTACGGGAGATTCTTGTGAATCAAAGGGAAATGGAAGGATGTCTCAATTATATGCCGTCGGTTGTCCGCCAACGCGTCCACTGGCGGGCCACTCCATGTTTCCGACGAGATCTTCCGGGGACATCGGGATTGCCAGGTGAAACCCCTGGACCTCATCGCAGTTGCGCGTTATCAAAAAATGCAACTGATCGCTGGTTTCCACCCCTTCCGCGACCACCTTCAGGTTCAGGCTGTGGGCCAGGAAGATGATCGCCTCTACAATGGCCGCGTCATCGCTGTTGTGCGCGAGATCGGCGACAAACGAACGGTCGATCTTGATCCGGTCGATGGGAAAATGTTTCAGATAGCTGAGGGATGAGTAACCGGTGCCGAAATCGTCGATGCTTAATCCTAAACCCATATTCTTCAGAGCCCTGAGAGTATTAATGGTTTTATCGGCATGCTCCATTACCACGCTCTCGGTGAATTCCAGTTCAAGGGATTCCGGTTCTATTCCGGTTTCCCTTATAATCTTTCCAACCATTTCCAGAAAATCGGGTTGCCTGAACTGCATCCCGGAAATATTTACCGCCATCTTCATATCCCCGAGGCCGGCCAGAGCCCACTCCCGGGCCTGAATACAGGCTGCACGCATCGCCCATTCGCCCAGACCGATGATCTGCCCGGAATTTTCCGCAAACGGAATGAAGTCGGACGGCATCAAGGGTCCCAATTCCGGACTTTGCCAACGCAACAGGGCCTCCACACCCAGCATCCTGTTCGTTTTCAGGTCCCATTGGGGCTGATAATGGAGAAAGAACTCCCTCTTCTCAATCCCCTGGCGCAGGCTGCTTTCAAGAGCCACGCGGCGCATGACCAGCCGGTTCATTTCCGGTGAGAAAAACCGGTAGTTTGCTTTCCCCTCGGTTTTTGCATGGTACATAGCGGTGTCGGCGCACTTGAAAAGGGTATCCGCGTCAAGGCCGTCATCGGGATAAAGGGCGATTCCGATACTGGCGCTTGAATATATCTGCCGGCACTCCATCATAAACGGCCGGGCAAAGATCGACAGGATTCTTTCGGCGGCCAGTGCCGCGCTTTCCTGGTCGCTTAAGGCGGTCAGCACAATGACAAATTCGTCCCCGCCCAGCCTGGCCAGGGAATCGGATTCACGCATGCAGGCGGAAAGCCGTTCGGCCACCTCCCTTATCAACCTGTCCCCGAAGTCATGCCCCTGTGTGTCATTGACATCCTTGAAGTTGTCCAGGTCGAGGAAAAGAAGACCTGCCTGGCGCCCCTCGCGTTGGGCCAGGGAAAGCGCCTGTTGCAGATGATCCAGGAAGGCGGCGCGGTTGGGTAGAGCGGTCAGGCTGTCGAAGAAGGCGAGGCGCCGGATCCTTTCCTCGGCCTTCTTGCGGCTTGTGATATCCTCGCAGACCGTTACCATACCCAGGCATGTCTCCTCACCGTTTTTGACGGCAATTGAAGAGAGCTGCACCGGAAACTCCTCGCCGGTTCCCCGGACATTAATGCTTTCTCGACGCCAAACCCCGGTGATGTCAAACTCCTCCGCCATGACGGCATTGTCCAGGTTAAGGCCTTTAAAATGCCTGATATCGCTGTTGATCAGCTCCTCGATGGAATAGCCGTGCATCTCCGCCTCAGCCGGATTCGTATAGACGATCCTGCTGTTGACGTCGCTTATTGTGATGCCGATCGGGAGGGAATCAACCGCCTCTTTGAGCATAACGAGCCGCTCTTCCACATGCTTGATCCCGGTTATGTCCTGAAAAGTCCCTTCCAGGCGTGGGGTCTTCCCCGGAGCCGGTTCAGACTCTTCACCCTGCATGAAGACGATGCGCAAAGTATTATCGGGAAATTTTACGTGGAATTCGACTCCGCACGAGGTTCTGTTTTCGCGGGCATTAACCAGGCATGCCTCCACCTTCTCTCTGTCCGGCGGATAGACCGCCGCCAGGAACCTTTCAAGGCTTGATACCGCCTCCCCGTATTCTATTCCCAATATCCGGAAGGTCTCTTTCGATCCCCACAGTGAACCGGTTATGGGGTCCCATTCCCAGTTGCCAAGATGTGCAATCCTCTGTGCATTGGCAAGGCTTGCCTCGCTTTTCGCGAGTTGTTTCGTGCTCAGGCTTGCCCGGAGCATATAGCTGACCCGATAAACAAGAAGATCGGGATTGACCGGCTTTGTGATGAAATCGGTTGCTCCCGCCTCGAAGGCGCTATGGATCGACCCCGTATCGCCAAGCCCAGTAACCATCAGGACCGGTGTGTATTCACCACCGCGTATTCCGCGCAATTCCCGGCAGGTCTCGAAGCCGTCCTTACCTGGCATGATCAGATCGAGAAGCACCAGGTCCGGTTGCAGTTGAATGAAGCCGTCGATTGCGGATTCGCCGTCCGCCGCCACGGCAGTGTTAAAACCTGCCTTTTCAAGCGCATCCCGAAAAGTGACGCGCATAAACCGATCATCATCGACAATCAGGACCAGCATTTTTTTGTCTGGATTCGCCGTAAAGGACATTGAGCATTAACTCCCGGAAATGTGGGGGAAGCCGGCTAAGGGGCAAAGAGATGCAGGACGGAAAGATAGCTGGTTAAAGCGAACTGTATGAATTCCGAGTTTTTTATACTATACAAATATGCGCTTGTCAAATCAAGGGGAGCGATCCATCCAATGTTACAATATCATGCAGCCCCCTTTTCAGTTGAGCAAATTGCACCTTTATGGTAAATTGAAGCATTTGTAATCTAAACATACCGAAAAATCAGGAGATTTGATAGATGTTGAGTTCACTTGTAAAGAAGATTGTCGGAAGCAAGAATGACCGGGAACTGAAGCGGCTCTCGCCGGTTGTTACCCGGATAAACGCCCTGGAGCCGGAGATTGCCGCCCTTGCCGATGATCAGCTGCGAAATAAGACCGTTGAATTCAAGGAGCGCCTGGTGCGCGGGGAGACCCTCGACTCCATACTCCCGGAAGCATTCGCCGTTTGCCGCGAGGCAGGGAAAAGGACCTTGGGGATGCGCCACTTCGATGTGCAGCTCATCGGTGGGATGGTGCTCCACCAGGGAAAGATAGCCGAGATGAAGACCGGCGAAGGGAAGACCCTTGTGGCCACGCTCCCTGCCTACCTGAACGCCCTTACCGGTCGCGGCGTTCACATCGTTACGGTCAACGACTACCTGGCCAGGCGCGACTCCGAATGGATGGGGCAGATATACAGATTTCTAGGCCTCACCGTGGGGGTGATCGTCCACGGCATAGAAGACGATGAACGGAGGGAGGCGTACCACTCCGACATCACCTACGGCACAAACAACGAGTTCGGATTCGACTACCTGCGCGACAACATGAAATTCGCCCTCGATGACTATGTGCAGCGTGACTACCACTACTCCATCGTCGACGAGGTGGACTCCATTCTCATCGATGAGGCCCGGACGCCGCTTATCATCTCCGGCCCCACAGAGGATTCCACCGACAAGTACTACATCATCGACCGTATCATCCCATCCCTTAAAAAGGGAGAGGTAAAGGATATAGAGGCGAATACCCTCTCCGGCAAGCGGAAGGAATACACCGGCGACTTCACCATCGACGAGAAGGCGAGATCGGCCACCCTGACCGAAGAAGGGGTGCTCAAGGTGGAGAAGCTCCTGATGATCGACAACCTCTACGATCCGGGCAACAT
>JBGQDJ010000226.1:0-5203 GCA_041495805.1 Geobacteraceae bacterium | reverse complement strand
GCCACAACATCATCGCCGGTCATGTTGACACCATAGAACGCATTGAGCATGTCCAGGAGGGCCTGGAAGGTCTCGGGCTGGTCCATGATGGCAAAGGCAATGAAGAGGCACATGCCGGTTGAGTCGATTGCAGCGGTGACAATCTGGAGATTCCTGGAGAGTTCCACCTGTCCTTCGGGCTTGAGAGGGTCCACATCCCCGCCGACCTTGAGGATGTTGGTGGCGATGGCGTATCCGGCTGTATGGTCCGCACCCATGGTGCTGGTTGCGTAAGTGACGCCGATCCCCTGGACAGCGCGGGGATCATAGGCGGGGAGAGCCTGACTCTTGACAACCGGCACCCGCTCGATGCCGTAAACCTTGCCGGTTATCTCCGCGCCGCTGCCCAAGATGCGCCCAAGGGGGGTCCCCTTGCCCACCTCTTCCATCAGCCTGATGGCGCCATCAGAATCGCCGAAGGGGATGATTCCCGCATCCATGGCCACCCCGATGGTGACCCCCATCTCGATGGTATCGACCCCTATATTGTCATCCATGAAGTCAAGCCGGGCAACGACGTCCAGGTCATCAATACCGCAATGCCCGCCATGGGACCAGACTGTCTCGTACTCAGGCTGTTTTGTCAGGTAGTGCCCGTCCTTGTCGTTGTATATTCCGGAACATTGAATGACACAGCCGCGGTGGCATCCATGGGTGGCTGTGCCGCCTCTCTTGATTTCCAGCTCCGCCTGGGCCTCGCCGCTCAGCTTAACGGAACCTGAAAACTGCCCCTGCTTGAAATTGTATGTGGGGTAGCCGCCCGCTTCGTTAAGGATGTTGGTCAGGACATTTGTGCCATAGGTGGGGAGCGCCTCGCCGGAGACAGGATGTCTGCGCAGCCCTTCCACAAACTTACGGTTGGCGTCCCGGTATTTTTCCGGATCTTTCGGGGGGCGGTTCTTCAGCCCTGCGTCGTCCAGGATGATCGCCTTTATCCCCTTGGCCCCCATGACTGCCCCCACCCCGCCGCGTCCGCAGTGCCTGGTCGGTCTGAGCTGTGGATCGGTGCAGGCGATGGAAGCTGACAGAAGCTTTCTTTCACCGGCTGAGCCGATGGTTATGTAGGCGGCCTTTTCGCCGTACTCCTTGCGCAGCTTTTCGATCAGAGGGTAGTTATCGAGCAGTCTAAGGCTGTTGTCGACCTCAATCTTTACCCCATCCTTGTTGATATAGATCTTGTAGAGATCTTCGGTGCAAGGCTTTCCTTCAAGTATAATCGCGGCATAGCCGAGTCTGGCCAGCACTTGCGCAGCCTGGCCTCCCGCATTCGACTCCTTGATGCCGCCGGTCAGGGGGCTCTTGCAACCTACCGACAGTCTGCCGGTCATGGCGCCTGCCGTGCCGCTCAGCATTCCGGGGGCAATGACCAGTTTGTTCTCCGCTCCCAGAGGATGCGCGAGGGGGTGAACCTCTTTTGCCACGATGGAGGAGGTCACGGCCCTTCCGCCAAGACCGAAGTACTCACCTACCGGCTCAGTCGTCATTTTTGGGCCGCCGGCAGCGCCCATATCAATCCTGAGTATTATGTCCATTCGAAACGCTCCTTCTCCTGAATGATAAACCGCATATATTGAATTTATATGATTCCTTAAAATCGGCTCAAATCGCGGAACAGCCCAAACTTGCGCAGGAAAAAGTAAAGTACCACAAGTCGTTGACGGAAAACAAGCAACATCTTCGTCTTTAATTAGGGCGATGAATTTTTTCGCAATAAAAATGGGGTCATGAATTGTCATGACCCCACGATTTAACGGAACAAGTTGACTTGTGGTCGCCTAATCATTCTGATTGCCGGCCAGCGCGTCTTCAAAAACCCCCTCAGATGCAGGGTTCTCACGTTCGAAACCTCTCAACCGGAAATATTCCTCAGGGGTATTTATATTACAGAAGGAGGCGAAGGATGGGTCAAAACCGGCGATCTGTTCAGTGTTTATCTTTATGGTTTTCACCCGGTCGAAGAAAGAGAGTATACGCTTTTCACCCTGCAAAAGGGTTTCCTCGATCGCCGCCAGACAATCCTTGCCGTAAACAGCATGGAGCGGTTCCAGACCGGCCGGCCCTTCCGGGATAAGGACACTACCCGCATCCGCCCGGCCGGCAAGATGGCGGACAAGCTCATTGTTCAGGTATGGCATGTCGCAGGCTACGGCAAATATCGCCGGATTGCCGCTGTGGTATAGACCGGAGTGGAGTCCGGCAAGTGCCCCTGCGCCGGGGAAGATGTCCGCCACCTTGCGGCAGGGGAGGAAGTCATACTGCTCAGGATTATTGGTGACCAGGAGCACCTCTTCGAATATTTCCGACAGCTGGCGATGGATCGCCTCGATGAAACGTCCTCCTTTGTAGGGAAGGAGCGCCTTGTTGCTTCCCATTCGGCTTGATTTGCCGCCAGCCAGAATAACGCCGCTTACTCCCTTTATCTTTCTATCGGCAGCGGTGAGATCAATCCGTTCCGCTCCGTAATAGAGTGTAAATTTCCCTCCTCGAGCATAGCCGATCAAGACAATCCCCGCCTCCTGGCAGATCTTAACCGCCATATCGGTCGGGGAGGTGCGGGAGGCGATTAGTGAAACGCCGAGCCTGGCCGCCTTGGCCGCCATCTCGGTGGAAACCCGTCCGGACGTGACCAGTAGTCTCCCGGAAAGGTCAATGCCGCGGAGAAGTGACTTACCGGCTATCCGATCCAGGGTATTGTGCCTTCCCAAGTCTTCTGCGTAAAGAAGAAGGTCTCCATCGGTGTCGCCTGCTGCCGCGGAGTGAATTCCGCCGTGATTTTTATACGCCTCGGCCTTGCGTGCCAAGGTCTCCATGAGTCTAAAGATAGCGTCGGGCCTGAAGGTGACTGTCCGCCCGTTCGCGTCAGGCTGTTTTACGCGGTTTTCCAGGGTAAATGTGACCCCCGTGCCGCAGCCGCTGGTCAATACCGGACGTAGTTGATCAGGGAGTTCACCCTTGATCCTGACATTGGCAACGCCGAAATCCTCGCAGACCGAGAGCATGTGAAAATCAGAAACGGTCTCGACAAAACCCTGCAACCTCATGAACCCGGCCACAAGAAAGCGTAGATCGTGGGGCGATGCAATCAGGGTGGCGATCTCACGACCGTTCACCATAAGCTTCAATGGAAATTCTCTGACTATTTCCGTTTCAACAGGTTCAAGATTTCCCTTTTGAAATGTGAATAGTTTTCCCATGCTCTTATACCTTGTCTAAAATGCGGTCAGGAGCCGGAGTTAAACTTTCGAAATCCGTCTCCTGACCTTAGTTGGCAGCGTTTAGTGCGAATGTCCTTCTTCCACCTCTTCCACCCACACCTGGGACTTCTTCCTCGCCCACCATACGGGGACCTTCCCTGTGACCATGATCTGGATGGTGCCGGGGTTCCCCCAGGCACTCAGATAGATGTGCACCGGGAGGAAGATGGCAATGACGATGAAGCAGACGTTATGCAGAAAGTGCGACAGGATCATCAGCGTCCTCATGCCTGGTGAGAACCAGATGAAAAAGCCGGAGAAGATGATGCCGAAACCGCATCCCACCAGGCAGAGGTAGAAAAACTTCTGGCCGGTATTCAGCTTGTGCATGGGGGGCGCCTTCTTTTTCCAGAATTTCCCCAGATACCCCCCCGCAGCAAGACACCACTCGATATCGTAGTAACCGAAGGTGATGCACTCCTTGCCCCAGTTGAACATGCTCAGGACAAGAGAGACGGAAAAGACGACGCCGAGCCAGTTGTGGATGTTCCTCATCATCGGAAAGCCGCCGAAGAGGTTGCCGATGAACTGTATATGGTAGAGAAAGGCGAAACCGCTCAAGATCAGGAGGAGGCAGCTGATGGCAAGGACCCAATGGTTCGCGATGCTTGAGGAGGTCTCTTTTGTTAAAAGGTCTTTATTATTGAGTTTCATGTGTCCCCTCCTTTTCTTCCTTGCTGGGCACAGGCTGCTGGCACAGGCATTTTTCCGGTTCTATTTCCTCTTTCTCCTTCTTCGGTCCTATGGCGAAGTAGTGGAGGGCCATGAGCGCGGTCATGCCGCCGACGCCGAGCCAGGAGGCGGGTTTCAGGACCTTGTGCCAGAAAACGACGAACTCGTTGATGGCGGGCTTGTCGGCATAGCCGTATAGCTTCGGCGCATCCTTGAAGGCGAAGAGCGTGCCGAGACCTCCAAGGTCCATTTCGCCGTAGACTTTTGCGTAGCCCTTCTTCCGGGCGTTTGCCAACAGTTCATCGCGGTCGCCGAAAGCGATGGCGCCGGTGGGACAGGTCTTGGAGCATAGCGGGGCCATGCCGTGGGGTACCCGGTCGGCGCACTGGGTGCACTTGGCGAGCTTATTGGTCTCCCTGTTGTAGCGGGGGACGTTAAAGGGGCAGCCGGCGACGCAGAGATGACAGCCGACACACTTCTCATGGTTGGTTACCACCGCACCGGATTCCGACCTGGTGAGGGCTCCCGGTGACGAGCATATTTTCATGCACCCGGCGTCCTTGCAGTGCATGCAGCGCTGGCTGACGAAGAGCCACCGCGTCGGGTTCTTTTCCGAAGGGACCTCGACGAAGCGGATCTTGTTGAAGTTGTTTGGTGAAAGGTCGGGCGGATTTTCATATCCGCCATGGTTCTTGGTTTTTTCCGCCGAGAGCTGATTCCATGACTTGCATGCGATCTGGCAGCCGCGACAGCCTATGCATAATTCAGGAGTTACGAGTAAAGCTTTCTTAGCCATGGTATCACCCCCTCTCTATATTGACCATGAAGGCCTTTGATTCAGGTATCATGGTGTTTGGATCGCCAACCGTCGGCGTCAGGATATTGGCGCTGTCGCCGCCGCTGCCGTCCACGGGGAACTGCCATCCGAAGTGCCAGGGAATGCCGACCTGGTGCACGGTACGGCCCATGATCTGGAACGGTTTCCAGCGGTCGGTGACGATCGCAATGGCCCAGAGGGTGCCGCGGGCCGACGAGACGTTCACCTTCTCGCCGTTCTTGATCCCCTTCTCCTTGGCCAGTTCCTTGCTCATCTCCACGAACATCTGCGGCTGGGCCTCCAGGAGCCAGGGGACATGGCGGGTCATGAGGCCGGTCTGCCAATGCTCGGTTATCCGGTAGGTGGCGCAGACATAGGGGAACCTCACATCGCAGCTGGCGAATTCGTCCTCTTTCAGGTC
>JBGQDJ010000225.1:0-5216 GCA_041495805.1 Geobacteraceae bacterium | reverse complement strand
CCTGGCTGAAGCAGAAGGGACCGAAACTCGGCGAACGGAACTATTTCCCTGATCCGGCCCCGACAAACGGGATAAGTGCGTTAACGAAATTGTCTCCTGCCGGAAAAGCGCCGGAAACAACTTCCAGCTTACCCAAAGAAGAGGGTACCGCCCTGGTGCGAGTGGTCGGCAGCACCCCGGGGGAGAGCAACAGGATCCCTTTCATTGTCTACGTGTCGGCCATCACTTTTGCCGAGCATTCGATTCACGTGACCAATTCCTATTTCATCCCTGACGACCAGATAGTAAAGGCCCTTACTGATGCCGCCAAGCGTGGTGTTGACGTAAAGATCCTTCTGCCCGGTATCACCGATTCCAAGCTGGCATTATATGCACAGAGGTATCATTATTCCGGACTGTTGAAATCGGGAGTGAAGATATACGAGTGCAATAATTCCCTTTTGCACGCAAAAACCGCGGTGGTTGACAATGTCTGGTCAACAGTCGGCTCAACCAACATGGACTTCTTGAGCCTATTAAAAAATGACGAGGTGAATGCGATTATCCTGAGTCACGGGTTTGCCGGGCAAATGGAGAAGATGTTTGTCAGGGACCTTGTATATTCCACGCAGATACAACCGGATGAGTGGACAAGACGGCCTTTGTTCCCCAGGATCAGGGACTGGTTTGTGAATTTATTTGCCCGCTGGTTGTGAGATACGGACGTTATGAGCTATATTATATGGCCTTCATGAGGCGGTTTATCTTCAATGCAAGTATTGCCTTTGCCGGATTGGCAACGGTACTTTCCTTGTTTTGTTCCGTACAGGCCGCTGAGCCGTTATCCTCCGACAATAGGGTTTTGCTTGCCAAATACCCTGCGATCAGAACCAAACTGGAGAAAAATCAATTCGGGATACCGCTCTATCTGGAATCCAGGGAGGAATACAGTTCCTTGCACGTCGATGTGTACGGTATTTTTGATTACCCCTTTGACGGTGTCAGGGATGCGCTCCAGGCGCCGAACAACTGGTGTGACATCAACTCTCTGCTCATCAATATAAAGGCATGCACCTTCCGTAAGGTATCCGACCAGTGGCTGCTGACTCTTTACAGCGGCCGCAAATACTACCAGCCCCCCAAGGATGCATATAAACTGGATTTCAACTTTCGCATTGCAGCACCGCAACAGGAATACCTGGATATTGCGCTTGCCGCGAAAAAGGGACCCCTTCTCACCAGGGACCACCGGATAAGATGTGAAGCGGCGCCGCTTGACAAGGGGAGGACATTCATTCATTTCAGTTACGATTACAGCTATGGCGTACTGGCGCGCGCGGCCATAAAAACCTATTACGCCACGATAGGCCGCGATAAGCGAGGTTTCAGCATTATTGCCACCGGCAAAGATGGAACTCCCGTTTTTGTGGGTGGTGTAAGAGGATCCCTGGAACGCAATGCGGTCCGTTATTACCTAGCCATCCAGACATATATGGATACGCTCAAAATTCCCTCGAACCAGAGATTCGAGAAACGGAACAGCCGCTGGTACGACCTGACGGCGCGGTTTCCACGGCAACTGTACGAGCTGGACAAGGGGGAATACCTTGCCAATAAGAGGCGGGAGCATGACAATCAGCTCATGCTTCAGGTAGAAGCCGGCAAATGATTGTATTGCTCAATATCACGCATCGTGTAACGGAAGAATACAGCCCTACTCAGCATCATCATTGTAGTGTCATGTATATATGGTATAAGTAAAACCTATGAAAAAGAAACTTAAACCGGCTGGCAGCGATAAAGATCCCGCCAATAATTCGCAACAAACCGAACCTCCAGGCAAGGATGGCCGCCTCTTTCCCATCGCCGGCATAGGCGCCTCAGCCGGCGGGCTTGAGGCGCTGGAGCAATTCCTGAGTCATGTGCCGGAAAAGAGCGGCATGGCCTTTGTCATCATCCAGCATCTGGACCCGAATCACAAGGGGATCATGGCGGAACTCCTCCAGCGCGCAACCGGCATGGAGGTCTTCCAGGTCAGGGACCGGATGCGGGTCAAGCCGGATTGCGTCTACGTGATCCCCCCAAACAAGGACATGTCAATCCTGCACGGAGTGCTGCACCTGTTCGAGCCGGCGGCGCCACGCGGCCTGCGTCTCCCTATAGATTTCTTTCTCCGCTCCCTGGCCGAGGATAAACAGGAGCGCAGCATAGGCGTCATCCTCTCCGGCATGGGCTCGGACGGCACGATGGGACTGCGGGCCATCAAAGAGAAGTCGGGGCTGGTGGTGGCGCAGGAGCCTTCCTCGGCCAAGTTCGACAGCATGCCGCGCAGCGCCATCGCCGCCGGACTTGCCGATATAACGGCGCCGGCCGAGGAGCTGCCCGGCAAGATCGTTGCCTATCTACGACACGTACCCATCATCGCCAGCCCCGCGCTTGCCCTGGAAGAAAAGGAACAGAGCGCCCTGGAAAAGGTTATCATCCTGCTCCGGGCAAAGACCGGCCACGATTTTTCCCAGTACAAGAAGAATACCTCGTACCGCCGGATCGAGCGGCGCATGGCCATCCACCAGATCCCCAGGATCGCCACCTATGTCCGCTTTCTGCAGGAGAATCCCCAGGAGGTGGAACTCCTCTTCAAGGAACTGCTGATCGGGGTGACAAGCTTTTTCCGCGACCCGGCCGCATGGGAACAGTTACAGGGAGAGGCCATCCCGGCGCTCCTGTCGGCACGGCCCGCCGGCGGCGTGATCCGGGCGTGGTCGACAGGCTGCTCGACGGGAGAAGAGGCGTATTCCCTGGCCATGCTCTTCAAGGAGACGCTGGAACAGCTGAAAGCAAAGGAGAGATACACGCTGCAGATCTTTGCCACCGACCTGGACCGGGACGCGATTGACAAGGCCCGGCAGGGGTTCTATCCGGCCAACATTTCCGCGGACGTCTCTCCCGAGCGTCTGCGCCGGTTTTTCATCCGGGAAGATAACGGCTACCGGGTCAACAAGGAGATCCGGGAAATTGTCACCTTCGCCAATCAGAATCTCATCATGGACCCTCCGTTTACCAAGCTGGACATCCTCGTCTGCCGCAACCTTCTGATCTACCTGGAGCCGGAACTGCAGAAAAAGCTCCTGCCGCTCTTTCACTACAGCCTCAATCCCGGCGGCGTCCTTTTCCTGGGGAATGCCGAGACCGTCGGCAACTTCACCGACCTCTTCTCACCGCTGCACTCCAAGTCGAGACTCTTCCGGCGGCGCGAATCGGTCCTGCGGCCCGAAACGCCGGTGTTTCCAGCCATGTTCGCACCCACGATGCCGGGAGCGCCAAAGGAGTTAAAGATGCCGATACCGTCCGTCAATCTCCAGTCGCTAGTGGACCAGCTCCTCGTGCGAAACTACTCCCCGCCGGCCGTGCTGGTCAGCAACCAGGGGGATATCCTCTACATCAGCGGGCGGACCAGCAAGTACCTGGAACCGGCGGCAGGCAAGGCCAACTGGAACATCTTCGCCATGGCCCGCGAGGGGCTTCGCTTTGAGTTGACTAGCGCCTTTCAGAAGGCGGTCCGGGAAAAGATGTCGATCACCGTCAAGGGGTGCAAGGTTGGGATCAACGGCGGTACGCAGGCAGTGGACCTAACCATCCAGTCTATCGAGGAGCCGGAAGAGCTGCGTGGGATGGTGCTGATCGCTTTCCGGGACGCGGCAACGCCCCCCGCGGCGAATGCGCCAGCCCGCGTCAGATCAGGGTCAGCCTCCGGCGCCAGGATCGCGGAACTGGAGCAGGAACTAAACCGGAACCGCGAGGAGTTACAGGCCGCCCGCGAGGGGATGCAGAGCTCGCAGGAAGAGCTGAAATCCATGAACGAGGAGTTGCAGTCCACCAATGAGGAGCTGCAGTCCACCAACGAGGAGTTGACCACCTCCAAGGAAGAGATGCAGTCGATGAACGAAGAGCTGCAGACGGTCAACGCCGAGCAACAGTCCAAAATGGATGAGCTTTCGCGGGTGAACAACGATATGAAGAACCTCCTCAACAGCACGGAGATTGTCACCGTCTTCCTGGACAACGATCTCCATGTACGGCGTTTCACCCCCGGGGCGAACAAAATCTTCAAGCTGATCCCGGGGGACCTGGGCCGGCCGCTATCCGACATCGCGAACGACCTCTTATATCCCGAGATGACCGAAGAAGCGCGGGAGGTGTTGCGGTCACTGGTTTTTTCGGAGAAGCAGATCACAACCACTGACGGACGCTGGTTTACGGTGCGCATCATGCCCTACCGCACCATGGAGGATGTAATCAGCGGTGTGGTGATTACCTTTGCGGAGATCACGGCGGCCAAGAAGCTGGAGGCGGAACTGCGCGGGGAAATTTCAAGGCTGAATTAAAGGATTTGCAATGGGAATAGACAAAGACAAGAGCCATTTATCAACAGCCGCCGAACTGCGTCACCATGCGGAAGAGCGGTTGCGTGCGAAAACGGTTGATTTGCATCCACCCCTGACTGAGGAAGCGAGACAGAGGCTCGACCATGAACTTGAGGTCTACCAGATCGAGATGGAGGTCCAGAATGCAGAGCTGCGCCGAGCCCAGGAGGAGCTTGAGACCCAACAGATCGAACTGGAGCTGCAAAACGAAGAGCTGCTTCATGCCCAGGAGGAGCTTGAGTTATCGAGGAACAAGTATGCCGAACTATATGACTTTGCACCCGTCGGATATTTCACCTTTGATTCGCGCGGAGTGATACTGGAGGTAAATCTTACCGGTGCTCAAATGCTGGGAATAGAGCGGCGATTGCTGGCCAATAAACCCTTTGCCGGTTTTATTGCCGATGCGGATGGGAGAGAGATCTTCCCCGGTCACCTCGAAACTGTTTTGCAGAGAGAGGGGATGCAGAGATGTGAAATCAGGCTCAAGGGAAAAGACGGCAAGGTGATCCATGGCCAGATTCAGAGCGTCACGGTGGACGATATCGAAAGCAAGGAAGGTCATATACTTTCCTCAATCGTTGATGGCACGGTTGCCAAGCATTTGGAAACGGAAATCCAGGATGCCCGGGAATATGCCGAGAACATTGTGGAAACCGTGCGCAAGCCGCTCGTGGTGCTCGATTCCGACCTGAAGATTCTCACCGCCAACCAGAGCTTCTACGATACCTTCAAGGTAACGCCCGAGGAAACAATCGGGAATTTCATTTACGACCTCGGTAACCGGCAATGGGACATTCCCAAGCTGCGGGT
>JBGQDJ010000224.1:0-5237 GCA_041495805.1 Geobacteraceae bacterium | reverse complement strand
TTTATCAACTATCCCATGGAGAAACTGGCGCAGGTTTCCGTTGCCGACGCCCTCAACCATCCCAACTGGAGCATGGGGAGGAAGATAACCATTGATTCGGCGACCATGATGAATAAGGGGCTGGAAGTGATAGAGGCCAGGTGGCTCTTCGATTTGCCCGTGGAAAGGATTTCCGTTCACATCCATCCGCAAAGCATCATTCACTCCATGGTTGAATATCTTGACGGCTGTGTCATGGCACAATTGGGGGTGCCTGACATGAAAGCCCCCATCGCCTATGCTCTCACATATCCTGAACGGGTTTCGACAGGGGTGAAGCCGCTGGACTTGACCGAGCTTTCCGGACTGACCTTCTTTAATCCGGATTATTCCAGGTTCCCCGCGCTCAAGCTGGCCTACACGGCCATGGAAGCGGGGGAGAGCATGCCGACTGTCATGAATGCCGCCAATGAAGTGGCTGTGGAGGCATTCCTTGAGAGGATGATAAGGTTCATCGACATACCGGTTGTCATTGAAAAAACAATGAATGCCCACTTGTCCCACGGACTTGCATCCATTGAAGAGGTTCTGCTGGTTGATCGCTGGGGACGGGAAAAGGCCCGTGAATTCCTGCAGGCCTGTTAGATCTGGTTTCAAACCGCATATCAACAACTTAAGAGGAGCCAAATGGTAAGCATCCTGTCTGCAATAGTAGTACTCGGCATACTGATCTTTGTCCATGAACTGGGACATTTTATCTTTGCCAAACTCTTGGGTGTAGGAGTTGAAAAATTCTCTCTCGGTTTTGGGCCAAAGCTCCTTGGACGTAAAATGGGGGACACCGAGTATCTTATCTCCGCTTTTCCGCTGGGAGGATATGTAAAGATGGTCGGTGAAGGCGATGAAACCGGATTGAGTGCGGAGCAAGAGGCCAGCTCTTTCACGGCGAAACCACCGTCACACCGGATTGCCATAGTTATGGCAGGTCCGCTCTTTAACCTCCTCTTCGCCATGCTGGTCTTTATAGTTATTTATATGATCGGCGTGCCAGTACCTATGGCGAAGATCGGCGATGTAATGAAGGACAAGCCCGCTGCCCGGGCCGGTCTGAGGCCAAATGACCTTATAACGGCAATAAACGGCAAAGGGGTGACCAAGTGGGAGGATTTTGCCGCAGTCGTTCTGGACAGCAAGGGGCAACCTGTCACGCTTCAGGTGAAACGAGGCGCTGAAACGCTGTCTTTTCGCATTGTCCCTGAAACCCACACCGTCAAGAACCTTTTCGGCGAATCGGTATCCTCTCCGGTGATAGGCGTAACTTCCTCGGCCGAGACCTTTACGGAACGTCTGGGGCCTATCGATGCCGTGGTCAAGGGGGGGGCGCAGACCTGGTTCTATATCAAGATTACCCTCCTTTCCTTGGTAAAGATTTTCGAACGGGTCATCTCCTACGACAGCATCGGCGGACCCATAATGATAGCAGTCCTCTCCGGGCAGCAGGCATCGGCAGGGGCTGTCAGCTTTTTTGCCTTCATGGCGCTATTAAGCATAAATCTCGGGGTCCTGAATCTTCTGCCGATTCCGATTCTTGATGGAGGGCACCTGTTTTTCTATGTCTATGAAATGATATTCAGAAAACCGATAAACATGAAGACGAGGGAGATCGCCCAGCAGGTTGGACTGGTACTTCTGGTGAGCCTGATGTTCTTTGCTACCTATAACGACCTGAACAGATATTGGAACGACATTGTCAAATTTATTTTCAGGTTTATTTAAAGCTTTAGCTAACCATTTATCCAGGAGATGCAATTGAAGCTCCTGACCATCGACACGTCAACTTCAACCTGCAGCGTGGCCCTGACGATTGGTGAGCGTCTGCTTTCGGAATCGCTGATCAATCTTGGGAAAACCCATGCTTCGCAACTGCTCCTCATGGTGGACGCGGCGCTGGGTGAAGCGGGGCTGGGTATCAGGGAACTGGATGGGATCGGAGTGTCTCTGGGGCCGGGCTCTTTTACCGGACTCCGTGTAGGCATGGCTACCGTCAAGGGTCTGGCCATGGCATCAGAAAAGCCGGTTTACGGCTTTTCGTCGCTGGCGATGCTGGCGATGAATCTCCCCTGGTCGGCCCATCCCGTATGCACCATGTTCGATGCGAAAAAAAAGGAAGTCTATGCCGCTCTCTACAACTGCCGGGACCTTCCCCTGCCGTTGATAGGCGATTGCGTTGTTTCTCCCGATGCATTCCTGGAGCTGCTTGTGGGTAATACCATTTTTGTCGGCGAAGGTGCCCTTGCTTACCGCGAGCGGATCGTTGAGCGATTGGGAGAGAAAGCCCTTTTTGCGCCGCCGTATTCACATCTCCCCCGCGCATCCGGTGGGGCTCTCCTGGCAAGGGATGCTTTCATGCGTGGCGAGGCCATCTCCCCTGCCGAGCTGCTTCCCCGCTACTTGAGGGCTTCCGAGGCGGAACTAGCAAAGTTGAAGAGAACGGCCCTATAACATCATTCTACATCTGTATTGACAGTAGCCGGTTAATGTATTATTTTAACAGCTTACTTTTTGTTCTCCCCCGGCGCAGTGAAAGCGCGGCAATAATGGACAAACAAAGCTTTATATGGAGAGTATTCATATGCGCAGTGATGCCATCAAAAAAGGACTGGAAAGGACCCCCCACCGGGCGCTGCTCAAAGGTACGGGCGTTCCGGAGAGCCAGATGGGAAAGCCGTTCATCGGTGTTGCGACCAGCTTTACCGACCTGATTCCGGGTCATGTGGGGATGCGGGACCTGGAACGCTTCATCGAGAAGGGGGTTCATACCGGTGGTGGATATTCCTTTTTCTTCGGCATACCCGGCGTCTGCGACGGCATTGCCATGGGACATAAAGGGATGCATTATTCGCTGCCGACCAGGGAACTGATTGCCGATATGGTGGAGTCGATTGCAGAGGCCCATCGGCTGGACGGTCTTGTGTTGCTCACCAATTGCGACAAGATTACCCCCGGCATGCTTATGGCCGCAGCCCGTCTCGATATTCCCTCTATTGTCGTCACCGCGGGGCCCATGCTGTCCGGCCGCGGACCGGCAGGCCGCCAGTATTCTTTTGTCACCGATACGTTCGAGGCGATGGCGCGATACAAGGCAGGAGTGATCGACGACAAACAGCTGAAAATATGCGAGGACAACGCATGCCCGGGTATGGGGTCCTGCCAGGGGCTATTTACAGCCAATACCATGGCGATTCTTACCGAAGCAATGGGTATGAGCCTTCCCCGCTGCGGAACAGCCCTGGCTGTGTCTGCCCTCAAGCGTCGCATAGCTTTTGCGTCAGGGGAAAAGATCGTTGAGCTTGTGGAGAAGAACATAACCCCGCGCAGCATCATGACCAGTGCTGCCTTTGAGAATGCCATACGCGTCGACCTCGCTCTTGGCGGCTCTTCAAACACGGTTCTCCATCTTCTCGCCATTGCCCATGAAAATGGGGTTGCGCTTCCTCTGGAAAAGTTCGATGTACTGGCCAAGGAAACGCCTCAACTCGCATCCATGAATCCCGCGGGCGAGCGTTTCATGGAGGACCTCGATGTTGCCGGTGGGGTGCTCGGGGTGTTCAAGCAACTTGGTGACAAGGTCAGGGACAATCCGACGGTAATGGGGCTTTCCACACTTCAGCTCGCGGCAAGTATTGAGAATGTTGACGAGACAGTCATCCGCCCCCTTTCAAACCCGGTGAAGCCGGAAGGTGGACTGGCGGTGCTGTTCGGCAACCTCGCACCGAAAGGCGCGGTGGTGAAGCAGTCCGGAGTCTCCGCCGCCATGATGCGCTTCGAAGGTAAGGCTCGATGTTTTGATTCCGAGGAAGGTGCGATGGCCGCCCTTATGGGGGGGGAGATCAGTGCCGGCGAAGTTGTGGTTATCCGTTATGAAGGACCGAAGGGTGGACCTGGAATGCGGGAGATGCTTGCCCCGACAGCCGCACTGATGGGTCTTGGCCTCGGGGATTCTGTGGCGCTTGTAACCGACGGCCGGTTTTCCGGCGGCACAAGGGGTCCCTGCATCGGCCATATCTCGCCTGAGGCCGCCGAAGGAGGACCGATTGCGCTGGTTGAAGACGGTGACGGAATTCTCCTCGACATACCGGCCAGGCGTCTGGAACTCCTTGTTGACGAGAAGGTCCTGGCGGTACGCAGGGAACGCTGGAAGGCCCCGGAGCCGAAAATCAGGACCGGCTGGCTGGCCAGGTATGCGAAGGTCGTGACATCAGCCTATACCGGGGCTATAACAACCGCGGATTAGGAAAGCAGGCTGAAGACTGAAGGCTGAAGTCCGATTATCCCTATATCGATAGCCTTGCAATTTAATTTCCTTCAGCCTTCAGCCTTTAACCTGTATTTAGTGAGGCTTTTATGAAGATGAACGGCGCTAGAATACTGCTTGAGTGTCTTAAACTGGAAGGGGTGGATCTGGTCTTCGGTTACCCCGGCGGCACGGTAATCAATCTCTATGATGAATTGTTCACTTTCAAGGAGATAAGGCATATTCTTCCCCGCCACGAACAGGCCGGGGTCCATGCCGCGGACGGCTATGCCCGGGCAAGCGGAAAGGTCGGTGTTGCAATTGCCACCTCAGGCCCCGGCGCCACAAACACCGTGACAGGCATAGCCACGGCTTATATGGATTCAATTCCGCTGGTGGTAATCACAGGTCAGGTGCCGACCCCTCTCATAGGCAACGATGCCTTCCAGGAAGCGGATATAATAGGAATCACCCGTCCCTGCACGAAGCACAGCTTTCTTGTAAGGGA
Source organism: Geobacteraceae bacterium (assembly GCA_041495805.1). GTDB lineage: Bacteria > Desulfobacterota > Desulfuromonadia > Geobacterales > Geobacteraceae > JBGQDJ01. The sequence goes on along the minus strand of JBGQDJ010000224.1, from coordinate 456 downwards.
TGTGAAAGAACTTGCCACCATTGTCAAGAAGGCCTTTTACATAGCCCGGAGCGGACGGCCGGGCCCGGTCCTGATAGATTTCCCAAAGGACGTCCAGATTGCCGTAACTGAATTCAAATACCCCGACACCATCGAGATCCGCGGTTATAAGCCGACTGTTGAAGGGCATCCGCGGCAGATCGAGAAGGCTGTGGGGATGCTTTTGACGGCTCAGAAACCGGTTATCTATGTTGGCGGCGGAGTTATCCTGGGGAATGCTTCTCCAGAACTGGTGGAATTGGCGAGAAAGCTCAATGTGCCGGTAACCACCACGCTGATGGGACTCGGTTCTTTTCCGGAAGATGATCCTCTCTCTCTGGGGCTCCTCGGCATGCACGGGAGCTATTACGCCAATATGGCAGTCAGTCATACGGACTTGCTGGTTGCGGTCGGCGCCCGTTTTGATGACCGTGTAAC
>JBGQDJ010000223.1:0-5243 GCA_041495805.1 Geobacteraceae bacterium | reverse complement strand
CTTCATTAAGTATCTTGCAGTCTTTCAAGCCTGACCCCTTTTTCTGTGCCCTTTTTCTGTGCCCAAGAGAAAAAAATGAATTTTACAATGGGACGTCTAAGGTACATCCCTTGGGGATTGAGGGCCGGATTGACCTTCAGAACATGTTCAGGGTCGATTCTTCAGCTCCAACCCGGTGCAATCACGGCTGCCCCTGAAACTCGTTGATAATGTCCTGGATCGATATGCGCCGGCTTACTCCGCCGAGGCGCTTATCGACTCCCATGGCGCGCAGGATATCGCGCACTTCCGCATGGGCATCGGCCACCCTGAACTGGATCCCCTCATTCGCCAGCTGTTCCTGAAGCCGGGCCAGCATTCGCGCACCTGCCGCGTCAATGTAAGGCGATGTGGAGAGATCGCAGATAACCAGCCTGACCGGCGAAGCTGCGGTGTCCACATATCTGAGCACGGTCCTGTCTATATTCTCAACATTGAAATAGAGAAGAGGCGCTTCCACTCGGAACATGAAAATCCCGGGGAACAATTCGTTGTCCGGATGGCGGGTTATGTCCGTGAACCGCTCACTGCCGGGGATCCGCCCCAGAGGGGCCACATGCGGGTTGGCCATATGGTGGAGGAGAAAGAGGATCGACGCAACCGCCGCGAACATGACCCCTTTCAGGATACCCAGGAAAAGCACGGCAACAAAAGCCACAATCGCCACCAGGAACTCGATCCGGCTGATCTGCCACAATCGCCTGAAATCGGGAATCTTTATGAAGCTCGACACGGCTACCAGGACTATGGCGGCGAGGACGGCTTCAGGCAGGTTGCGGAGCAGGCCTGTCAGGAAGAGAAGAGACATCGTGAGTGTCAGTGACGCAATAACAAGGGCCAGAGGGGTCCTTGCCCCGGCCTCTTCATTAACCGCGGATTGCGAAAGGCCGCCGGCAACGGGATAACCGTGCCCGAACGCGGCCGCAAGGTTGGCCGCACCCAGGCCCAGCAGTTCCTGGCGCGGGTCCACCTGGTAGTCATGCTTCAGCGCCAGGGTTCGTGCAGCCGAGATGCTTTCGATGTATGAAAGCAGAAAACAGGCAAAGGCGAGCTCCACCAGCCCTTCCACATGCTCAATCCCGATATTGTGAATGCCGAATTGCGGCATCCACCCGGGTATATTCCCAACTACATTGACACCATACCCGGCAAGTCCGAAAAGTGCCACCGCGGCAATGTTGAGCAACACCACCAGAAGAGCCACGGGACGTTTCGGGAAGAGACGCTCACCGAATGCCAGGAGCGCCAGGGAAACTGCGCCGATGATCAGGATTGTCGGATTCGTATCCCGCAACTGACCGAAGAGAGTGAAGATACGTTGGAAGAAATGGCCACCTCCTCCGGGGAGACCGAACAGCTTCGGCAGTTGGGTGGCGGCAATGCTGAGCGCCGCACCTGCCTTAAAGCCGAGGAGTATCGTTTCGGAAATGAAATTCACGAATGTACTGAGCCGCAGGAGCCATGAAAGAAAGCAGATAATGGCTACAAGCCCTGCCGTAAGCGCGGCAATGGCTGCATAGATGGACGCATCGCCTCCGGCCATCGAGCCGACCACGCTCGCTACCATGACAGAGATGGCCGCGGTGGGGCCGATGGCGAGATGGCGGGACGATGCAAAGAGCGCATAGATTGCTCCGCCGAAAATGAAGCAGTAAAGACCCGCCTCCGGGGGCAACCCCGCCAGCGAGGAGTAGGCGATTCCCACCGGCGCAGCATACGCGGCCAATGTAAGCCCGGCAACGAGATCGGACCGCAACCATGTCGACTGATACTTTGGAAGCCAGTCGAGAATGGGAAGCACGGTTGTGATCCACCGGGCAGCAGCGGTTTTAGAGATCTCTATGCTGGTGTATCCGGACGTTCTCATTACGGAAATCTCCCTACTGTCTCACCGGGATTGCCCTTGAAGCTATCGAAGGGCAATCCGTTTTTTCATACCGGTTCCGTTGCATGGTAGAATTGTATCATCTTTCCTGCTAAAAACTCTAATGAGCAAAAACAGAAAAGACGTTGTTGACATTTCAGCTGTATTGGGCTATTAAATATCTTTCCATTTTACTGAATCTCTGGGCGCGTAGCTTAGCTGGTAGAGCAGGCGACTCTTAATCGTCAGGTCCGCGGTTCGAACCCGCGCGCGCCCACCATAAAAAACAGAGGGCCAGGCATTGTTTGCCTGGCCCTTTTTGTTTGTCGGTCTTGATATGGCCGGCGATAGTGAAACAGTCAGAACCGCCTGATTACATAGGTCCCCCGATCAAGACCGTGTTGCAGCCAGGAGCCGACCATCCTTTTGATGAGCGTCCGTGTGATGGGTATGAGGAAAAATAGGGCAAGCAAATCGGTGAAAAAGCCGGGGGTTAGAAGAAGCACCCCGCCGACCAGGACCATGGCGCCGTCCAAAAGCTGCGCTACGGGTAGCCTCCCTAAATCCAGTTCTGACTGGATTCTGCGCAACGTCTGAAATCCCTGTGCGCGGACCAGCCATGCCCCGGCCATACTGATGGCGAGGAGCAGCAACACCGTAGGCAGCGGGCCGATAATCTGGCCGGTCTTGATAATGAGGTATATCTCGATGATCGGGACCACGGTGAAGAGGATGAAGAGACGGATGAACACGTGCGGGCCTTTCGTTAACAGATTCCCTGCCGTTAGGCTTGGCAGGTCGTCTCAGTTTCATCACTCTTACCATATCTGAGGTTTTAAATTTGACATCCTGGCAATCAGGACTTTTACCCGCTCCAGCATGTCATTCCAGGCAGCCTGTTCTTCTCCCGAGGTGTTGTTAGCCCTGGCATATATATCCTGATATACGTGTGACGAGAAAGCGTCCAGCAACTCGATTGCTTTCCGGTCTTTTGCTTCAACTGCCGCTGCAAATGCGCCCAGATATTTTTCCATTATTTCATTCATGTTTGAGCTCCCTTTTAATCGACCTGAAGTGCCAGGTGGACGTGATTTACCTGAAGGCGACTTGCCCTGCTTTCCAGCACAGGACAACGTGATAACATCCGCCAGGATAATGGAGTCGGGGTTAGCGACCCATGATTTCATTATACCCTGATCATGCAAAGTTGCAATACTGGCCGTCACCGGAAACCACGACCGCACAGGCGTTCCTATTTTATCACCAGGCCGTCGACCGTCAGGCTCCCCGAGTCGATGGTAAGCACTCCCGCCAGACCTGTCGGAATGCCTGTCCTGGCGGTGTAGGTGGCGTTCCAGCCGCCGCTTATGGTGATATCCTTCCAACTGTCCATATTAAGGCCTTCCCCAAGGTCCGTATCGAGTGTCCGTATGGTTGATGCGTACGTCGATGAGGCTGCGCCATAGGCTTCGTTCAGGGTTGCATATCCGTTGACGCCGATCATTGCCCTGAATGTGGCGATAAAGGCGACGTTCACGGTCCTGTCAATTGTCATGGTCGCTGTGCAATCGGCGCCGGATGGTGCGCAGTCGCCGCTCCAGCCGCCGAAGGTGGAGAGGCCGTCCGCTGAACCGGTAAGGACAAGCAGGGTATTGTATGGCCAGCTCCCGTTGCCGGTCGGGCCGCTCCAGTTCAGGGCCCCGTGGTCCGGGTTGACACTGCCGTTGCCGCTCCCCGTTTTATGGACGGTGAGGGTATAGTGGGTAATGTCTGCGCTGCACGGTGCGTCCTCCCCTCCGTTCGAACCCAGGCATATCCAGCTCCACGGGCCGGTGCCGGTTACGGTGGAGGGAATGCCGGCACTGCAGAGGTTGGTGGTCGGGGCGCTTGTGAAAGCGCTGCCGTTTGCGTTGCCGCAGGCGCCGTTGGCCGGTCCGGTCGGTAAGGACTCGAATGCGCCGATGTCCGGGGCCGTCCCGCTGTAGTCGTCGTTTATGCCGGGGATGACCATCCCCCGGTCGATGAGCAGGCTGGCGGCTCCCAGGGTGTAGTTTCCGACCGCTGGGTCTGAGAACCCCGGCGCTGCACTGATGCCGTTCTGCTCCAGTCCTGTGGCGCTTCGCAGTTCGGCAAGGGTATTCAAATGGCGGTCGGAGAGGCCTTCCCACCAGGCAAGCTCTCCGGTCTGGGTGGTGTAGAGATCATCGTGGTCGAGATCGAGGGGCTGGCCGGTGTTGGCGTTGCTGATGGCGTAATCGGTCCCCGACCATATGTTGTTGCGGCCATATATCGACTTCCAACTGCCGGGAGCCTTGATGTCGAGGCCGGAGCTGCCGGGAAGAACGGCATCGGCCGTGTTGTGGAAGAGATAGATCGGGCCGGACAGGTCATAACCGCTGTTGAATTTGAACGGGCTGCCGGGATAGTCGTTGTTCCCCGCTCCGGTGCGGTATACGACGTTGCGCACGGCGTAAACCGGGCCGGTATAGATGGGCGCAAGGGATATCCCCACCAGCACGTCGTGAAAGGTATTCTGCCAGATCCGGACGTTGCTGCACTGGCCGTCGGTTTCCATGCCGTCGTCCCCTGCGTTGTATACCAGGTTTTCGTAGACATCGGTTTCGTTGGTAACCCCGGCTGTGGCGTCGGGGCATACTCCGAAGCCGTCGAAATAATCGTGGAAGGTATTGCGGCGGATAACCGTCCCCCGACCGGTCATCGGGTCGTACATCCGTATTCCACCCGTTTCCAGGGCGCTCCCCCCCTTGACCGCGTCCCAGGGCCAGTCGAAGTCGGTGTCGTAAAAGGTATTGTCCTGAATGACGTTTCTGTGTGAGTCGCGCTTGAGGCCGATCCCCAGATCGTTGACGGCGAAGGTGCACCCCTTCACCAGGTTGTCGCTGGCGTTGTTTAAATAGAGCGCCCTGGCGTAATCGCCCAGACCATAATGGCGGAAGGTCAGGTCGGCGAGGACGATGAAGTTCCGCTCAATGGTGAAGGCTGTATTGAAACGGGAGACGAGCATCGTCCGGATGTTGGGGTCGGTGTTCCCCGCCAGCCGGACGTATACAGCAGTGCCATTGGCGTAAAAGCCGGGAATTCCCCAGACGAGGGTCTGAAGATCGGCAAGGGTCTGGTAGGGGTAGAGTCTCTTGCCGTCGGCCATGACCAGGTGGGGATCGCCGGCGTTGACAGTGGCGCGATAGACGCCGCTACCCTGTGCCGTCCAGCTGAATATGGCCGGGTCGGCGCCGTCCAGGACCGCCGTTTCGCCGGTGTAGCCGCGGATGACGATGGGCGCCCCCGTAGTGCCGGAGCGGGGGAGGGAGATCTCTCCCTG
>JBGQDJ010000222.1:0-5284 GCA_041495805.1 Geobacteraceae bacterium | reverse complement strand
GTTGACTTTAATACTATAAAGCTGTTAAGATATTTTACGTCCGGGAATATCCCCGGATAAAACTAACAAGAATGATCAGGAGAAGGTAAGCACATGGCAAATGGTACTGTAAAATGGTTTAACGACAGCAAGGGGTTTGGTTTTTTGGAGCAGGAAGATGGTGGCGAAGATGTATTTTGTCATTTCTCCGCAATCGGTGGTGACGGATTTAAATCCCTAGTTGAAGGCGACAGGGTAACGTTTGAAGTAACCAAGGGTCCGAAAGGGCTTCAGGCCGCGAACGTAATAAAGGTCTAAGTCCAGACCCAAATCGCTAGTAATAAGCCTCGGAGAAATCCGGGGCTTTTTTTGTGTCGGGAAGCCCAAGTGGACGTTGTTGATCTGGTTGCCTTTATCCCGGTTAGATTAATGGTCTGCATGAACGTGCGCAGACCTTCTCCGGACGATCGGGGTCATTCATCTCCAGATGTGTCACTACTGGTTTCATTCTCGGAAACCAGCTAATCAAGGATCTCTGACAGCACCTTCGACATCTCCTCGATTCGATAAGGCTTGGAGATGACGCCGCTGAAACCAAATGACCGGAAGTCGGACATGACCGGATCATTGCAGTAGCCGCTGGATACAATCGCCACGATTTCCGGGTTGATCTTGCGCAGGCTCTCGACCATCTCCCTCCCACCAATCCCACCAGGTATGGTGAGGTCCGCGAGAATGGCCCTGAAGGGAGTACCTGCTTCCCTTGCCTTCAGATAGAGTTCAATCGCTTCGCCTCCATCCCGTGCAAATACAGCTTCATAACCGAGATGGGAAAGCATCTCCCCGGCAATCTCCAGCACCGTCTCCTCATCGTCCATGACGAGTATTCTCCCTGTGCCGGTCCGTATATCAACCTCTTCAGCCGGAACCATGGCAGGCGCCATATCAGATATCGGAAGATGGATGATAAAGGTGGTCCCTGCTCCCGGCTCTGAAGAGACCGATATCTGACCATCATGGTTGCGGATGATGGAGTAGACGCCTGTCAGTCCCAGACCCCTTCCCTTTTCCTTGGTTGTGAAATAGGGGTCGAAAACTCGCGGCAGGTGCTCCGCGGGTATCCCCACCCCCTGATCGCCGACCGTTATGCGGATGTATCGCCCCGCCCGGAGCGGCGGCACTTCACTCTCCGCGACCGTCACTTCGTCACAGGCGATGTGTATTGCCCCCCCAACCGGCATGGACTGATCGGCGTTGATGATCAGGTTGTGGATCACCTGACTGATCTGTCCCTCGTCAATATCTGCAAGCGGCAGGTCCGGGCTGATGGCAAAATCGCAACGGACATTGGAACCACTCAGGGCAAAACAGGCCGTTTCCCGGATCAGCTCGGAGACAGAAGCGCTCCGTCGCACCGGCGCTCCACCCTTGGCAAAGGTGAGGAGTTGCTGCGTCAGGTCTCTCGCCCTGAGCGACGCCTTCTCCGCTTCATTAAGCCGCGCCTGTGTCTTGCTGTCGTCAGGAAGCAGCATCTTTGCCAGGGAGATGTTCCCGAGAATTGCGGTCAGGAGGTTGTTGAAGTCGTGGGCTATCCCGCCGGCAAGAAGGCCGACCGATTCCAGCTTCTGCGCGCGCAGGATATCCTCCTCCATCTTCCTCTTCACGGTGATGTCACGGAAAGACCAGACCCTGCCGATATTTGAGCCTTCCTGTATCAGGGGGGCGGAGTTCCGTTCAAATATGCGGCCGTCTTTGAAGATTAACCTTTCCATGTCCGATTCCGTGGTGCCGTAGAGCGACCGGACCTTTTTCACAAATGCATCCGGGTCCTGCAACTGGTCAAGAACGAAATTGAGCAGGGTCTCGTCATCACCGGAAGTTATCATGGATTGCGGGATGTTCCAGAGTTCGGCAAATTTCCGGTTTGCCTTGATGATTTTACCTTTTTCGTCAATGGCCAGGATCCCGTCGGCAGTGGCTTCCAGAATCCCCTGCAGGCATATCTCCTTGCTGCGCAACTCCTCGTCCGCCCGATTGTGTTCGGTGATATCCTCTACCGCTTCGATTACGGCGGTAACGGTCCCGTTTGCCGACAGAACGGGTGTGGAAATTATCCTGAAGTGGCGAATCCCCTCCGGCGTGGGGGTGTCGGTGACCGCAACATGGACCTCGCCGTCGCGGAATGTCTTAATCGTCGGGCAATAGGAGCAGACCGCATCACGGGGAGGAACATTGAAACTCTCATAGCAGATGGGGTGGTTGCCGACATTGATATGAGGGTTGATCTTTTCCATAATCGGGTTCATGAAAACGATCTCCATCTCCGGACTGATCACCGAGATGCCTATGCCGACATTGGTAAAAATGGAGGAGTACATCTCCTCTCTTGCACGGAGTTTCTCCTCCGCCCGTATCCTTTCGGCAATTTCCTCCCGCAATCGAGCGGAGAGGGCCGCGGACTCATTGATGTCACGGTAGGAGCGGAGCGCGGAGATCATAATGGTAAAGAGTTTCTGCGCGGTCAGATCGGCCTTTTCCGTATAGCCGTTGATATCGTAATCGACGATTACCCTCTCCAGCGGCGCCATCACAGGCAGCCCCCCTGTGCGGAGTATGATCCGCACGGAACGGTTCCCCAGGACCTCGCGGATATGGCGCGCCAGGAGGAGCCCCGAGTCATCGCTTTCCATGACGACGTCCAGAAGGATGACCGCCGTGTCCGGATGGGCATTGAGGAGCGATTTCGCCTCTTCGGCGGAATAGGCGCTGAACACCGCAAGACCCCTCCCTTCAAAGGCAAAATTGGCGAGGAACAACCGCGTAACGGTATGAACGGCCTTCTGATCGTCCACTATCAACACTTTCCAAGGTTCCCCGGCGACCGCTGTCTCTTCTCTGCTTGGCGGTCCCTCAGCGGATAAAAGGTGTTCATCGGAAAATGGGGTTTTATGATTCATTGCACAATCCTTCCATGTTGATTTCGTGCCATAAGGGTGTAGATTGCCACCATGGATGGCTCCTGCAACCGTCAACGTCATAATTATAATTATCGGCCTTAATCATTTTACCTTCACTCTTATTTATTTGATATAATTTTATCAAGAAGGAGTCCGGTTGTGACTATAGCACAGCATTCGAGAGGAGATTATCATGAATATATTCGATTGCGCAATCAGGAAGGAAGAAGAAGCCAGGGGATACTATGAAGAATTGGCGGCGAATACAGATGTTCCCGAATTGAAAAACCTCTTCTCGATGCTGGCCGCGTCTGAACAGGAGCATTACGATGCCTTGATCAAGATGAAAGAGAGGATCGATCCCAATAAGGGCCGCTTTGCGGCATTACAGGAGGCGGCGTGCTTGTTCACCCCCCTTCTTGCAAAACGCGATCTCATGACCGAACTGAAGGACGACCCGGACGCATACAGGCACGCGGTGAAGAGAGAGGAGGAGGATGTCAGGTTCTACGAAGATCTTGCAGCCAAGGCGCAGGACGAGGAAAGCCGACGGGTCCTGCTCATGATAGCGGATGAAGAGCGGAAGCACCTGAGCATTGTAGAGAATATATTCTCATTCGTTGAATCGCCAAAGACCTACCTGGCCTGGGGCGAGTTCAGCAATCTCAAGGAATATTGAACGGCTTCTCGTCATGCAAAAAAGCTGAACAGAAGGCTATACCTTCTCAACCTTTACTGAGGCCAGGTTGGCGCTCCCCCAAAGGAGGGCATTGACGTTCAAGTCGCGGAAATGACTGGGAGCAAAGAGAAGACCGGGCTGAAGACGGGTCGTTACCCGCGCCTTGCCGGTTACACAGCCCGAGGCGGAGGTGACTCTGACCGATGCGCCGTCAACAACACCGAGTTGATCTGCGTCTGCTGTGAAAATCTCTATGTATCCTTCGGGAGCGACCGTCAGATTGTTCGCGGACCATGTGGTGGTGGAGCCGTTGTGATAGAGGATCGGTCCGACAAGGAGTCGGAATGCCCCATCCTCGGCAGCGGGGCCGGGAGTAGGAGACACGTTTACGAAAGCGCATCCTTCCGCGGGGAGCCGGTATTGCTCCTTGAGAATGCCGGTGCAGCTTTCCATCATCGATTCGTATACGCCCCTGTATTGCGGTATGGTCGCTCCGATCTCGGCAAGGATTTCCAAGGTCGAAGCGGGATGTCTGCTCAATACGAAACGGCTGTATAGCTCGGCCAGGATATCCCAGTCCGCACGGGCGTCCCCGGGAGGATCGACGACCCGGACGAGAGGCTGGACCCTGTTGTCGATGGAAGTGAAGGTGCCGCTCTTCTCAGCGGCTGACGCCGCGGGAAAGACGACATGGGCGAGAGCGGCCGTCTCGGTGGGGAAGATCTCCTGTACTATGAGCAAGTCGAGCCTGGAGAGGGCCTTCCTGATCCTGTTGTTGTCGGGGAAGGAGAGGAGGTCGCTCCCAACCGTGTAGAGTGCCTTGATGCTCCCCTGTTCGATTCCTTCGATAATCCCCCAGAGATCCCTCCCATTGCCGACAGGCCCCCGTTGACCGACAACGGTTTCCGGGGTGACCCCCATGTCGAGAAGCCCCTGAATGTTGTTTTTCTCATGGATGGGAAATATCCCTCCTGCATCCTTGCCGATTGAGCCGGTGAGGAGGGCCAGGTTGATGAGCACGTCCAGGGCATTCCGGGAACAGACGCTCCTCATCAGGTAGGCGCCGAAGATGATGGCAACGCTTTTCCCGTTGCAAAGGAGGCGGGCTGCATCGCGCAGGTCGCCCGCTGCAACTCCCGCCGCCCGGGCAAGATCATCCAGAGAGTGCAAGGTCATTCCCTTTTTCAGATCATCAAGATTTTTTGTGCTTGAGCTTATGAATTCACGATTCTCCAGACCCTCATCGAGGATTGCCTTCACAAGACCGTTCAGGAGGTCTACTTCGGCGCCGGGACGGTATTTCAGATGGCTGTTGGCGTATTTCTTCAGCTTCACATCGCGCATGTTGGCGAGCACCAGGGTCGCATCGTTTTTCGTGGCGGCCCTGATGACGCGGTACTCGACACCGGTCGCCTCGGCGTTCAGGTCGCAGCCGACAACCAGCACCGCGTCGGCGTTATCGATCCTGTCGATGGCGGCGCTTCCCCCGGCCAGCCCCAGTCGCTCCCGCAGCACCGCCTGGGCAGGGGCATAGCCGAGCCGGGCCTCCGAATCGATGTTTGCCGATCCGATAGCGTCACGCATCAGTTTCCGGAAAAGGAAGTTTTCCTCGTTGGTGAGCCTCGGCGATGAGATGCCGGCGACCGCATCCGGGCCATACTGCGCAATG
>JBGQDJ010000221.1:0-5288 GCA_041495805.1 Geobacteraceae bacterium | reverse complement strand
TGAATTACCCGGAAAAAGGATGTGCGCTGGGCGTACGCCCAGCGCACATCCTTTTTCCGGAATTCTTCGCCCCAGGCTTACAGCCTGGGGCGAAGATGAGATGCGAAGCATAAGCGAAGCGAATCCTGTGGACGCGAAGCGGAATCACCATCAGTTTCTTTATAAGTAGTTATTGATATTTTATCATCGGAGAAGAGAATGGCTCTCAGCCCCACTGCACAAAAAGTACAGGACCTTTTAACTTCACTGGGTTTCGACTGCGAGGTGATTGAATTCCAGGAGAGCACACGCACCGCCCAGGAAGCCGCGGACCGGGCTGGGTGCACTCTTGGTCAGATCACCAAATCGCTGATCTTCAAAGGACGCACGACAGGTAAGCCCATCCTGGTTCTAACCAGCGGAGCAAACCGGGTCGATGAGAAACTTATCAACGAATACGCGGGCGAACCGATCGGCCGCGCCGACGCGGATTTTGTCCGCTCAGTGACGGGCTTTGCGATTGGTGGCGTCCCTCCGCTCGGACACGCCCAAAAGATGGAAACTTATCTCGACCAGGACCTCCTGCAATTTAAAACCATCTGGGCGGCCGCTGGAACACCGAATGCCATCTTTGAACTGACCCCTGCAGCTTTGCAAAAAATGACGGATGGAAAGGTCGTGAAGGTGAAATAATGCTTGAAGATATCTACAACTTCCTGCCTCTTACGGAAACGGTTCTGAGCAGCGGCATGCCGACTGCCGGGCAAATGGTTGATGTATCAAAATCTGGCGTTCAGGTGGTCATCAATTTGGCAATGCCCAATTCGGATAGAGCCTTGCCGGACGAAGCTCAGCTGGTCGAATCATTGGGAATGAAATACATCGGCATTCCGGTGGATTGGGAAAACCCCACGCATGGAAACCTGGAAGACTTTATGAATGCTATGGATGCAAATAAAGAAAAGAAGATGCTCGTCCACTGTCAGGCAAACTATCGCGTAACGGGTTTCATTACCCTGTATCGCATTCTGCGGCTTGGCTGGGAACGATCCAGGGCTTTCCAGGATCTGCGCCGGATCTGGAACCCGGAGGATTATCCCGTTTGGCAGAAATTCATCGAAGAAAACCTCACCGCCTCATAGTTTACATTGGTGGTCATTGATTTCTTACCGGTCTGCGGATTTCTTTGACTGGCAGCTTTCTTCTCGATCACTGAGGTAGGGGTTCGCTCCACTGATTTGATAGGCTCTCTTTTTTAATTAGATATGGGATTTTAATTATGAATGAAGTAAATTAAATGTGAACTCACTGATTAAGAGTCTGTTATTAGCTTGTCGTTCGGTGTAGGTCGGAGTTTACCCAGCGGAGTCGTAGATGCCGAGCGTTCGCCTGCACTGCCGAAGGTCCTGCGTTCTCCAGGGTGTTCTTCGGTGTCTCGGCGCGAAGATCCTGTTCTTTAGGGCGGGGCGCAGCGTCTTTGTTCTTCCTCCCCTAAATACATGATTCATATTAACTTTCTAAGTCATACTTTTGTTGAGTATTTGGGGGAGGTGGCCTTTAGGCCGGTGGGGGTCCTCTTTCACCCAAATCACTAAAGGCAACTCTTTCTCGAGGTTTACTCTAAAACGGTTTGAACCTCATCAACCGCAGGATGATGGCCTGCCCCGTGATCCCGGCAATGGATACGCCTATCGCATTTGGAGCATTGCGGGCTTTGTCGAATTCCTTCATTGCACCGCTTAAGTTCGCAATTAATTTGTGGCGTACACAGGGTCTTTCATTTGTGTGATGACAATCAGGCTGATAACCAACAGGCCAACCGCCAGCAAAAGCGACGACGTAAATGAGCCGTCAGAGGTTTTCATCGCCACCATGAGGTAGACGAATACAGCAGACGCCTGACCAAAGAGTTGGATCAATCCGTTGGAAGTTCCTTCGGGCGTTGGGTGAGCGATCTCAGCCCCATACTGAAAACCAATGGGGCTGATGCCCATGAGGAAGAAACCCAGCCAAAATCCTGAGATCATCAACAGCCAATAGCTTGTAGCGTATGCCACACCCAGTAGGCCGGGGATGGCAAGCAGGAATCCGAGCAACAGATACCGCTGACGCCTCCGGTGTTTGTCCGAGAAGTGTGACAGAATCACCGCGCCGAGAATGCTGCCTATTACTATCAAAGCACCGAGCGTGCCCGCATCCGTGGGATTCATAGCACTCTTCGGCGTCGCGGTCCTGAACGGCGTGGTCCTTGTCTCCTACTTCAATCAGCTGCGGCAGGAAGGCGCATCCCTTGATGAGGCGATTCGGAAGGGCGTTGACCTTCGGCTCCGGCCGGTGCTGATGACCGCGTCGGTGACCATGCTTGGCCTTGTGCCGCTCCTGTTTTCGTCGGGGACGGGGTCGGAGATACAACGTCCGCTCGCCATCGTCGTGGTCGGCGGGCTGATCACTTCGACGTTTCTGACACTCGTTGTATTGCCAACGCTGTACCAGTGGTTTGAAGAAGAAAAAGTGGAATTCTGACAGGAGGAAACGATGAAAGAGATCAAAGCAATGATTCAGCCGTTCATGCTGAGCAAAGTGGTTGACGCGCTCCATAAAATACCGGGTTTCCCCGGTCTCACCGTCACCAAAGTGCAGGGCTTCGGCAGGGAAAAAGGAAAAGGGTCTCCCCACCGGATCGTGGAAGATCTGATCGAGTATGTGCCGAAGGTGAAACTGGAGATCATCGCGCAGGACGGGATGCTCGACTCGGTTGTGGATACGATCCAGAAACACGCGCATACCGGAAACAAGGGAGATGGGAAGATATTTGTTTATGATGTGAAGGATGCTATCAGGATCATGACCGGAGAACGCGGCGACAGCGCCGTGTAATAAAAGGAGGAGTGAAATGAAGAGATACACTGCGTATGTTTCTGTTGTTCTGCTGCTTACGATCCTATCGGGCTGCGGGGCAGCGGCAAGAACGATTGCCGCGAGATCGACAAGTGAAAGATCGGATGTCTTCATGGAAGTTGCGGGAAACGAGGCAGCGCCCTCGGGGTATGCGGACGTGCTCATAACGGCAAACATAAAGACACATCTTGAAGGATATTACCGGGGCGAATCCAAGACATCGGCGCACGGCAAAGAGGCCTATCCCTTCCTGTTCAACATCGATGGCCAAGCAGCTGTCTGGAAAGCCGAGGGAAAGAAGCATGAGCTTCCCGAATATGTGGACGGGAAAACGAGCAGAGACCCCGAGGCAGGCGATGGGATCAAGTATGTTCTTAGCAAGAAGATCAGACTTCGCCCCGGTTTGCACAAGATATTTTTCGGATTGCCCGAGGATGACTACTTTACTGAGGTCATTGTCGAACTTAAAGACGGCGAAGTTAATACGCTGGAATTCAAACCGACATATAGATATAAGACGAGACCGACCCGTATCCCGACGTTTAAGAACGGAATTGCAAAGTACGAAATCAATTTTACTGGCGCAAAGATCAAGTAAAGCGGAAAAATGTGGCAGCGTTATCGCAAAAGCCAGAAGAGGATACTTTTTATGAAGATATACTGGCAAATATGGCGGATTAATGCCGCACTGATATTTTTATCAGGATTTCTCGCCGTTCTTTTTATCGGATGCAGCTTGCATCGTTCACAAACCTCACTAATAGAAGGCGGGGTAAAATTTGCACTGCAAGCTCCCCACGCCAGAAGGGTTGCCGTTGTCGGGGATTTTAACCACTGGGCTGCCGACAAAGATATCCTCGAAGGACCTGACGAACAGGGAGTATGGAGCAAGGTCATTCTTCTGCCGGAAGGCCGCTATGAATATCTTTTTCTCATAGATCAAAAAGCGTGGATCCCCGATCCCGCTGTGCTTTCCTCGGATGACGGACTAGGAGGGACAAATTCGGTCATTCTTGTTCAATAAAAAGTTTTGCTAAAGCTGTAACCTTTTCCATTCCGATTGCGGGGAATAGTGCAACGGCATTGGGATAGAAATCAACTATATATGCTATATGCTTTCTCTGGAATTTACGAAAAAAATACAAAACTGTATGCCTTTGCATCCATCCTGGCACCTATTACCATTGCGTACAATATCATCGAAGGGGCGGTCTCAGTCTTTTTCGGCCTTGAAGAAGGCAGCATGGCGCTCTTCGGGTTTGGAGTGGACTCCTTCGTAGAGGTCGTTTCGGGCATCGGGATCTGGCATATGGTACGGAGGATCAGGAATAGCGGCAGCGAAAACCTCGATCAGTTCGAGCAAACAGCGCTCAAGATCACAGGAACCGGATTCTACGTCCTTACCATTGGGCTCTCGTTCATCGTTGCTGTCGATCTTTACCGGGGACATAAGCCGGATACCACCTTCTGGGGGATTGTGGTTTCTGTCATCTCCATTGCCACAATGTGGCTGCTGATCCACTACAAAGTAAAAGTTGGAAAACAGCTCAACTCCGAGGCCATCCTGTCCGATGCAGCATGCACCCGCGCATGTTTGCAGCTTTCGATCGTATTGCTCATTGCAAGCGTCGGATACGAACTTACCCATATAGGCGGGATAGACTCTGTCGGCACATTCGTGATCGCAGGCCTCTGTTTCCGGGAAGGGAAGGAAGCGTTTGAAAAGGCAAAAGCAAAAAGCCTCGCGTGTACATGCGGCAGATCATGCGAGGCTGATGAAAAATAACGGCCATTAATGAATGCTCATACTCCGAGTATCTTAGATGCGGGCAATTTTAAACTGTATGAGATCGGCAAATTGTTAAATCTACATCCCCATGCCCATGCCGCGTCCCATTCCCTGCCCGTGACGAGGCCTCGCGTGCTCATCCCGTCCCTCATAGTTGTCCCAGTGCCGTTCTTCCTCCCAAGTCCGCCAGTTTCTCTGAACCATTCCGTACGGCATCCGTTCATGGCCGGGATGCGTATAACGGCAATCGGGTGGCAAATTGATTAAGGCAGGCGGCACATTTCCAATTGCTATACCGCCCCAGGGCCCATTGTATCCGAGAGAAATATACCACCGTCCTTGGTATGGGCGGTACCAGTAACCACGGTAAAAGAAAAGATCAGCCTCAACATCGGGTGCAAAGTACACATAGGTGTCGGGAACAACCACCATGGCCGGCGGTCCGGTTATGACTATGCCGGGCAAGGGAATATCAATGTTTACATTTATCTCAGCATTGCCGGCAGCTGGGAAAAATAGTCCAAAAACAGCGAACACACCGCTCAGATAACATGCAATCAATAATCTCTTTTTCATAATGAAACCTCCTTCGTAGTAAACACGTTAGAATGTAAGATTTTTT
>JBGQDJ010000220.1:0-5307 GCA_041495805.1 Geobacteraceae bacterium | reverse complement strand
TCCCCCCTCCCGATTGTATCGAACTCCATTCTCAATGATATTCAGAAATGCTTCCAGCAGATCGCTCTGCCTGCCCATAACAAAGAGGGGTTCGTCAACTGAAGTCGTGATCTGCACCTGCCGGTCATCCGCAAGCTGCTTCGTCATCTGTACAGCCTGATCGACACACTCCCTGATGGAAACAGGGGTATAGCCCGCCACTGAGATAAGACCTGAATCAAGACGAGCCAGTGAAAGGAGATTGTTGATGAGCCGGGTCATGTTATGCGAATACGCCTTGATTGTCTGGAGCGCCTCTATATATTCTTCTGAGCTTCTCGGCCTTTGCAGAACCACGTCGCACTGGGTCCTGATTACCGACAGCGGGGTCTTCAATCCATGGGATGCATCCGCAACGAGCCTTTTCTGGCTCTCGAACACGTGATTGAGCCGGGCGAGCAGTGCATTGAAAGAGCTGGCCAGCGTGCTCAATTCATTTGCCGTCGTCTCCGCATCGATATGTTCAGTCAGGTTCTTATGGGTAATGTTTCTATGGTCGAGGAGAACACCGCAAGCGGGCGAAGCGATATCCTGGCAATCCACCATGCTGTAAGGCAGAGAAGTAGTATGCTCAAGGAGACGGTTACCTGCAGGAATCGCCTGAACGTGACAATCATCGTGTAACTGTTTTTCAGGCTTTCCGCCAGGGTAATGGTGAACGTCTTGCCGAAAGCGGAATATTCATAATGAATCACCCGCACCGGTTCGTTGTCCGGCCCCATGGCGGTGTAGAACCTTTCTCCAAGCGGATTGACAACCGTGGCGGGAGAAGGCGGCGCAAAATCGAAATCATCGCTCGCCATGGAGGGAGACACGGCCAGCATATCCTTTCCCATCATCACCTTATAGTAGTGCCCGGAACGTGGTATCACGTATTCGCCCGCTATTATCTCGGAAAGCTCCAATTCGACCGAACCTTGCTCTTCATGAAGAAGCCCGGTTATGATCTGCAGCTTGGAATGGAGTGTGCGGTCAACGGAGGAGATTACTATATTCCCGACCTTTGCGTACATGAACATGCCGACCGAGATCAGCACGACAGTAGTGCAGACAAAAAACCAGAAGACGAGCCTTCCGGTGATGGACCGTGGTAATAGTGTCATCATCCCTCTTTCAGGATATAGCCGGCGCCCCGCATCGTATGGATGAGCGCCCGGCCGAATCCTTTATCGATCTTGTTGCGCAGGTAATTGATGTAAACGTCAATGACATTGCTGTCCCACTCGGTGTCTGACCCGTAAATATGGTCGATAAGCTCGGTCCTGCTTACGACCCTCCCGGAATTGAGCGCAAGATATTCGAGCAGTGTGAACTCCCGCGCCGAGAGGGTGATGGCTTGGCCACCCCGCGCAACGGTTCTCGCGTTCAAATCGATTGCAAGGTCGTCGATCATTATCAGTGGCGAAGACTTTCCCTTGCTTCTCCTGATGACGGAGCGAAGACGGGCTATCAATTCGGAGAGGTCGAAAGGTTTCGGAATATAGTCGTCCGCGCCGAAGTTCAGCCCCTTTATTCTTTCTTCGATCTCGCCCCGGGCCGTTATGACAAGGACCGGCACGTCATTTTTCCGATCACGCAGCGATTGAAGGATCTCAAAGCCATCGATTCCGGGGAGCATGATATCCAGAAGGATCGCGTCGTAAGGCCAGGTCTCGGCCATATGCATCCCCTCCACGCCGTCAAACGACATATCAACCGTAAAGTAGTTTTCTTCAAGACCTTTCTTGATCAACCGGGCCAGTCCTTTTTCGTCTTCGATAATGAGTATTTTCATCTTTATCCATAATCTTCGGGTTTTTTATATTAATATTACCACGGTAATTGATTAACGTTTGGAACGTTTCACCTCGATCTTATGCGCGGTAAAAGCATTGCCGGTATTTACCCCTTCAACTTCCACGTAAGCGCCCGGGACGGCTTTCCCGTGCCGTTCACTGATTCTAGTTTCTTTGGTTATGGCAATATCCCGCTTGTTTATCACCCATGTGCCGACCAACCCCTGAGGCAATTTCTCCACGGTCCCATAGAATTTGCTTTCATATCTCTCCGGCGAGCTTTCTTCACTTCCGGCTTCACCAGCCAGAGGCGTTCCTGTTGATGTGATGATGGCAAATCCCAGAACCGCGGCAACTGTGGAAATCTGCCGGAACATGTTTCCGCTTCGCTCTCTTTCTGACGATTCTATCCGCAACATCTTCACAGTAGCCTCCTCTATTGTATTGACATTACCTGCCAGTTATCTCGAATGCCTTACAATGCGGCCACGTTAGCACAACAAAGGTTAAAGGAGGATTAAAGGAGAAGTAATATTTCCAAAGATCTGAAAATAAATAAAAATGGAATGATTGATACATAAGCCAGCTCTAGTCCGAAGGGATGGAGGGCACATCGTGAATGGGGCGGGGACAAAAACTCTTGACAAGGGAAAATATAAAATATATCTTCAGCTAAAGTATAAAGGGGAGTAGTCATCGGCCATCGAAAAGGCCGACCCGGTTTCCGTCAAGACGGTCGAAAGGCCCGGGGACGGGGCAGAATTCTGTCGACAAGACCTTTATCCAGGCAACAGTGCCGGGGGTAAAGGTCTTTTTTATTGCCCCCGGCGAGAATCAAAATCGTCGGAGGTAAAACAATGAACCTTATCAAGACAACCTTTCTCCTCTCCCTCCTCACCGTACTGATGGTCTTCATGGGGAGCGCCATCGGCGGCCAGACCGGCATGTTCTTCGCCTTTTTCATGGCACTGGCCATGAATTTCTTCTCCTACTGGTTTTCCGACAAGATCGTCCTCAAGATGTACGGCGCCCGTGAAATCGGCGAGAATGACCATCCCGCCTTTTACGGCATGATCCGCAGGCTTGCCCTCCAGGCCGGGCTACCCATGCCCAGGGTCTACATCATCCCATCCGAGAGCCCCAACGCCTTCGCCACGGGACGTAATCCCTCACATGCCGCGGTAGCAGCCACCGACGGGATTCTCCGCATCCTTTCCCCTGAAGAACTTGAAGGGGTAATGGCCCACGAGCTGGCCCATGTCAGGAACCGGGACATCCTTATCTCCACCATCGCCGCCACTTTTGCCGGGGCTATCTCCATGCTGGGGAGCATGCTCCAGTGGGGAGCGATCCTGGGCGCGGGACGCGGCGACGACGAGGAAGGGGGTGGCGGCCTGATCGGTTCCCTGGCTATGGCGATCATCGCCCCTATCGCCGCAATGCTGATCCAGATGGCAGTCTCCCGCTCCCGCGAATACCTTGCGGATGAGTCCGGCGCAGGCATCTGCGGCAGACCGCTGGCCCTGGCGGGGGCACTTCGCAAGCTGCACAGCGCTTCACAGGCCATACCGATGCTGGAGGCCCGACCCGCCACGGCCCACATGTTTATCGTCAACCCGCTGACCGGCGGTGGTATGATGGCGCTCTTTTCCACCCATCCGCCGATGGAAGAGAGGATCGCCCGGCTGGAAAGGCTGGCCCGTTGATCCTTGATTATTGAACCAAGGAAAGGCTTTCGCGCAAAGAGCGCAAAGAACTTCAAATACTTTATCGTGACTATGTTCCAGACCATGCAGGACAGCGGCAGAAGACAACAACTGTCTGATTTTCCTTTGAGTTATTGGTGTGCTTTGCGCGAGAAAAAGATTTTTTGAATCATGTTGCTTATAATGGAGGTTTTTACAAATGGAATGGTTGACTGATCCGCAGGTCTGGATGGCGCTGGTGACGCTGAGCGCGCTGGAAATCGTTCTCGGGATCGACAATATCATCTTTATCTCCATCCAGGCCGGCAAACTCCCGGCACATCAACAGGAGAAAGCGAGGCTTGTTGGTCTCGGACTGGCGATGTTTATCCGCATTGCGCTGCTCTGCTCGCTAACCTGGCTGATGGGACTCACCTCACCCCTCTTTTCCATATTGGGGAATGGGATTTCCGGCCGCGACCTGATCCTCATCTCCGGCGGTCTGTTTCTTATCTGGAAGAGCACCATGGAGATCCACGAGAAGCTCGAAGGGGATGAAAAGATCTCATCCGCCCGTGTGGGGGCAACCTTTGGCGCCGTAATTGTGCAGATCCTCCTGCTGGACATTGTATTCTCCCTCGATTCGATCATCACCGCCCTGGGGATGGCCAGGCAACTAGCCATAATGGTTGCGGCGGTGGTAATCGCGGTCGGCTTCATGATGCTTTTCTCGGGAAAGATCAGCGCCTTCGTGGAAAAGCACCCGACCATCAAGATGCTGGCCTTGAGTTTTCTCCTCCTGATCGGCGTTGCTCTGATCGGCGACGGACTCGATATGCATATCCCCAAGGGATACATCTATTTCACCATGGCCTTCTCGGTGCTGGTGGAGATGCTCAACCTGAGACTGAGGCGCGGCACGCCGGTCAAACTCCATCAGCCCCATCTGGAAAATTCCGGGGAGTGTTGAACCGGGGAAACAAACCCCGCGTTATCATGATAGAATGAAAGTGCCCCTCCGCAAGTGTCTTCATATTTCCGCAGGTGAGAAGAAAAGGACGAACAAATGAAAAATACAATCTATGTGATCGGGCACCGCAATCCCGACACCGATTCCGTGGCTTCGGCAATCGCTTACGCCGCCTTGAAGCAGCAGCTGGGGTTTCCCATGACGGTTCCGGCCATTGCCGGCGAGCCGAACCCTCAGACCAGCTATATACTTGACCGGCTGGGGATTCCGGTCCCGATATATCTCGCCGACGTTCATCCAAAGGTGTGTGACATCCTTAACCGCGGGCCGGTCAAGGTTGGAATGACATCCTCGGCTTACGAAGCCATCGAGCTGTTTCACCTGAGCGGAGTCAGAGTCTTGCCGGTCATCGACGACGGAGGGAAACCGCTGGGGACCCTGTCACTCCTGCGGCTCTCCGAAAGCTACCTGCTCACTGGAGGAGAACAGCAGCGCGAGATAAGGACAAACCTGCCGTCCCTTGCGAGAACACTCAACGGCCGCTTTGCCGCCGGTGGGGAAGATGACAGCCTGCTCACACTGAAGCTCTTTATCGGCGCAATGCTGGAGGAATCTTTTTCCGAAAGGATTCAGGCCCATGCCCCTGGCCAACTGCTTATCATGACCGGCAACAGGCGAACCATCCATCAGGCCGCCATCGAGAAGGGGGTCAAACTGCTGGTAGTAACCGGGGATCACCCGCTGGACCCCGACCTGCTCCAACTGGCAAAGAATGCCGGGGTCAATGTCCTCCTCACTCCGCACGACACGGCCACTGCCGCCTGGCTTGCCCGCCTCT
>JBGQDJ010000219.1:0-5319 GCA_041495805.1 Geobacteraceae bacterium | reverse complement strand
TCGACCTTCTGGTTATCGGCGGTTGTAATGAAATTGCGCCCCGCGGTCGAACCGAGCCACCCTTTGCTGCTTGCATTGTTGGCGGCTGCGCCTTCGAAGGAGGTTGTGCCTGAAACTGTCTGTCTCTGGAGGGTATTCCTGAAGTAATTGGCGCCAATGGAGAGCAGCGGCTTCTTGCTGTAATCAAGATCCGATTCCGTGTTGGCCACATCCCCCAGCGGATTGACAACTACCCTGGCGGCAAAGAGGTTGTCGTTGGTGGCGCGCGCAACGCTCTGTCCCAGACCGCCGTAAACCCCCACGTTGTAATAGAGGAGTCCGTCGGCGATCTTGCCGTTGAGTAAGGCGCCGATGTCACGGCCCTGCTTGAAGGCGTCAACCACTATGGAGCGGTCAACGAACTGCTGGTTGGCGTCGGAGATCAGCTCCTGGCGAGCGAAGGGGGTCTTGAACTGACCGGCCTTCAACTGCACCTCATTGATGAAACGATAGTTCAACCACGCATCATCGAGTATTTGAGGAGTGTTCCCCTTGGCAAAGTTGGCCTGAAGGCCGTAGGTAAGGTCTTTGCTGTAGGCATAACCGTTCAGGTAGAACTTGACCTGCTTCGGTTCCCATACGCTTGAATCCTGTGCAGCTCCGTCCTTGTCGTTAAAGGTATAGCGGATCTGAAACCGCCCCCCCAGCGAAAGCTGGAACTTCTCGTCCGCAGTCGTAAAGGTGAATCCCTTGCCCAGTTTGTAGTCGATCGGTTTGACCTTGGTGACCTCCTTGTAGTCATCTTCCGTGATTACCCCCTTTTCCTTCAGCACATCCTCCAGTGTCTTGGCAGATGCGCCATTGGTAATAATGGCGGTTGCCAGGATAGCTGCTGCTGCAATTTTCAGTTTCATCACATCCTCCTTGTTGTTGGTATTAACCAATTGAAACTCACTTTAACTGAAACATTATCCCTTAAACGAAAAGTAATTGTAAAGTCTATGGATATAGTAGACTAACCGGCCAAAAAAAATCAGATGTTATAATCCGGGGTTCCCAGCATCTGCTTCAAAGCCCTTTCCTCCCGATCCAGCATGTCGGCGAGGCTGGTCTTGTCAAGTACATTTGTTATCGCGTCCCTTACATCCTTCATCACTGATCGGATGCCGCAGGTCTGTTCATCAAGACACTCCCCGCATTTGGCATAGGCAGTCTCACTCACGCATGGGACCGGAGCAAGCGGCCCTTCCAGGGTCCTTATCACGTTTCCCACACTGATCTCCCTGGGCGCCTTCCCCAGGTAATATCCCCCTCCCTTTCCTTTCCTACTCTGGAGCATGCCGTTGTTCTTCAGGGTGAGAAGGATCATTTCGAGGAATTTTTTCGGTATCCGCTCGTCCCGGCTCAGATCGGAAATAAGGACCGGTTCCCGGTCATTCCTGCGGGCCAGATAGAGCATCGCTTTTAACCCGTATTTAGTCTTTTTGGATATCATCTAGTTTCCTATATAATCGATAGAGTTTGTTAATACCACTGTCGGACACAATATGTCAAGAAGTTTATTTACAGAACTTTGTTTACATGATTTCCCAGCCTTGTTAAACACCCCAGTTCTTACTCGAACTGATCCTGAGTTGAGAAATGAGTCCCATAACCACCTTCATGCTGGATGTTTTTTTCGGTTGCATTACTTCTCACCTTATACAAGTGTTGGCCGTCACGAAAACGCCGTCAATTTGCGTCACCTGCGGGTGTTCAGTTTTAGCCAGTTGACGCACTTGTGCGTTGAGTCGTCTACGTGTAGACGCAGCACCCCATTTGAGCTTGGATTGAGTTCGCACCTTGCCCTTTTTGCCGGTTGTTTTTCATTTTGAGCATTTAATCAGGCCCCTGGCCTTACTTTCTGCTTCGATAAGACCTCCCTTCCATGGTCAGGAACGTGCCGTTCATGGTGAGACGATCCAGGATGGCGGTAGCGGTGGTTGCGTCAAAGACCTTGTTCCACTGTGAGGGCACGAGATTGGTGGTCATGATGGTGGTCTTGGTCTCGGCCCGCTTGGCAATGACCTGGAAGATGGCATCGGCCTGATCCTTAGAGGGGAAGGCATAGCCGACCTCATCCAGGCAGAGGACTGGGACCTTGGCGTTCATCCGGAGAGAAAGAGATCATGTCCGACAGCAGGCGGAACAAACTACACATTTCAGCGAGTCGAGTCAAAACAGTCCAGGCTCCTTTCTTCATAGGTAATGGCCAGCAGGCTGCCGTTATACCGATTAAGATAAAATCAGGTAAAACGGTTGCACGTGATTTTTTTCCAGTCTGGATAAGTGGATGGCGCTGGCAGGGGATTTGTCTTTAGATCCGAGACCCATATACGGTGGAACGGACAATTACCTGCATAAAAAAGTGCGGGTCACCGGATGGAAGGATGCGATAGCGGGAATGGAACTCCCTTCCCGGCCATGAAATGGCGATGGTAGAATGCTTTTATCCTTAGCGACTCCTTTTCAGGGATACCTTCCCTGAAAATCATCAGGGTTTCTCCGCGCACTCCACGCCTGCTCACTGAAGTGCTATAGCGCGCAAGCGCGACTCCGCGTGAGACCTGCCTTCGTGTAAGTCAACTGCTTTCCCCAGATTAAATGATTCATTTATCCGGGCCCACACTTACTGCCAGCGTATCAGGCTGTTCTGAAAATCTATCCGGTGCTGAAACCCGCTGAGAAAGTCGAGTCCGAGATAACCTTCATGCGCCTGCCTGTTTTCTAAACGGGGGAGTATCCCTATCTTAAAGGGGGATTTAATCCGGTCCCCCACAGAGACCGAATCGACCTCAGTCACACGGATATCGATCATTCTGCCGTCAGCCATTCCCATCGACACAACTATGGCGTTTTCCAGGTCGATCCCCAGACGCCCGGCCAGTTCCTCTGTTATGCAGGTGATCGAGGCGCCGGTATCGAGGATCAAATTGGCCTGCGCCGTCCTGTCGCGATTTCTGATGGAGACCGGCACATGGATCTGCTTATCTATTATTTTGACCTCTGTCGTATTCCTGGCGGCAGTGCTCTCCTTTCTTACGATCAGCTTGTTGCGGTAGCGGGGCGGGATGTTTCCGATGCTGTCGACAAAGTGAATTACGCCATCCTTGTCCGTGTACTGGTAGAATTCATTGGGCTCTTCCTCGGCGGCATCATTTCCGGACGATGCTCCCCAGGCATTGGATGCGAACGCCGGTAGTGCAATGGGAACCAACATGCCGAGAAGGAACATTGCCGTTGCCAGAACAACATGGGAAATAAAGGGTCCTGCCGGAACAACGCCCCTTCCCCTGAAATTTAGCTGATTGAAAAATGTCCAAGGTTGCATGTCAGGTCCCCTTCGAGCAAATACGACTGAACAACTATATCCCTTCAGCAAATCTTCCGCAATCGATTGCCTCAAAATATGTCTGCTTGGGAATGACGCGTGGGACTCTTTTGCATTTTTTGTGTCCGGCATCACAGATTTTTCCCAGGATCGAACAGATTTGCACGAAAATTGCTCTATCATTAAATAAAAGAAGAAACAACCACCCTGCTAATAGTTGTTATTAATTTGTAATTTCAGGCGGTTGTAGAAGTTATTGGTTGATTATGTAGAGGCACGAATGGTGTGAATAATTAAATGGCCGATTTGGGAATGGGGGGAGTTAAATCAAGCCGGATTGCGGAGTCACAAGAGAAAGAGAAAAATAATACAAAAGCGGATTTTTTTGCAGCGTTTTGAAAAGTATATTACGGAACAAGCCGCGATTTATCTCAGATTTTACGAATTATCGGAATTAAAAAGTTCTGGACGTCGAAGACCAGCGGTCTGGATTTACCAATTCAGGATCGCGCACCTCTGCTATCCAGTTTCGCTGGGCATCCGAGGAAATGGTGAGACAGATGACGATACTGCAAAAGAATCCGGTTTTCTTTTATTTGAGAAGGGGGTGCCTTTTGCTGATTGT
This sequence comes from Geobacteraceae bacterium, assembly GCA_041495805.1. Classification (GTDB taxonomy): domain Bacteria; phylum Desulfobacterota; class Desulfuromonadia; order Geobacterales; family Geobacteraceae; genus JBGQDJ01. Next base: position 1,345 of record JBGQDJ010000219.1, on the reverse strand, counting down.
CGCCCTCCTTCTACTCCCGTCCAACGCCTCCGCGGACCCCTCCCTCTTCCTGAGCATCGTGGAGGAACTGGAGACTTTGAATCTGAATTTGAAGTCGCTTAAAGATCTGAAACTTTCTGCGAAGCTCAAGACGGACAAGAAGGGAAAAATGGTGTTTCAATGCCTCAACCTATCCGTTCCTGTATCGAGCAATCCATTCGAGAGGATGGGAAACTGGCTCAAGCTTTCACAGATCGAGGTAAAAGCCGTAAAAAAAGGTGTTGTCGCCAACGTGTCATTTTCTTTCTGATAATAGCGCGGGGACATTAGATCCACATTGCCATGAATTGACCTGCCGCTTTTTAGCGATATCGATGATGGAGTTTAATCAGGTCGAGGCCGTTACGAACAACATCGGCGGGCCCGTTACAGTGACCGACCCGAATGTGGTCAGGTATTTCATGACCATACCCGAAGCAGCACAGCTTGTCCTCCAGGCCGGGAGCCTCGGCAAGGGGGGGGAAATATTCGTGCTGGACATGGGTGAGCCGGTTCGCATAAAAGACCTTGCCGAAGAGCTGATCGGGCTTTCAGGTTTCGTTCCCTATGAAGATATGGATATTGTATTTACCGGACTTCGTCCCGGGGAGAAGCTTTTTGAGGAACTGCTGATAGATGGCGAATGGATAATGCGGACAACGCACGAAAAGATAAGGGTTGCCGACAGCGTCAAGATGGATCTCAGTGTGGTAAATGCGGGTCTGAACCATCTCTTCACACTTGCCGGAAGATTTGATAAAGCAGGGATCATGAATTCCCTCTGCACGCTGGTTGCCGAATTTACACCGAGCCGCTTGCACAACGCCTCCGCACTGAGGAGACTTAACCACTCACGGGCAGAACATATGCTGCAGAACAAAATAATCTCGGATACCGCGAAAGTGATACCTCTCAGAGGGGGGAGCGCCGCTCAGAATCTTTATGACATGGGGAGTGCATAAATCTCCTTCAGATCAAGATGCATTCATACAAAAAGGCCTCCCTGTTTTCGAAAAACAGGGAGGCCTTTTTGTATGTTCCCGCAACTAATCAAGATGGGGAGAAATCCGGATTTACGAGGTCTTTTGAAGCAAAGTGAATCTGGAGCCCTTCCTGGACCAGGGGCGCTCAACCTGAAAAGCACCGCAGTATGTACATTCAGGACAGGGAACACGGGCATGCAGGTAGGTTTGATAACGGAAAAAATCGTCGTGATACCAGCATTCGGTTTCCGTGCACGAGATGTTTCCCTCCTTCCCGCATTTGGGACAGGAGAGGACGCTACCTCCTGAAAACTCCACGCTGATATCCATCCGTTTCGCGTCTT
>JBGQDJ010000218.1:0-5351 GCA_041495805.1 Geobacteraceae bacterium | reverse complement strand
GATGTGCTTCTGCCTACACGTGAGAAAACCATCAGGCTTCGGATGGTGGCGACACCGGAAAAGCAACTCAAGGTGCTGCTACAAAGGATGAAGATTCTCATTCCAAACATGCCAAAGGTGATCGAAAATGTAGTGCAGAAAATGGCCTGATTTCTGCCGTAACTATTTGATATGCCGTCTTCACAACTTCATAACTGCGGAAGAGGTGCTAGGGGAAAAATAAACCGGAAGGCATTTCACACGGATAACTTCGGATAGAATCTGATAACAATCTGATTAGGCCTGAAGAGGTTTTGATCCGAATTCAATCCGAATCTATCAGGCTTGATCCGTGTGCGGATTTTGATCTTGAGTCGTTCGACTACAGCCGGATTCTGGAAGAAAAATCCCACCTGCCGCTGGTATAGGAGATAGTCAAAGCGGACAACTACCGAGCGGCGGCCCGTGATCAGGGCTTTCGCAGAATCGTGATCAAGGCATACGACCACCGCTGCGCCCTGTGCGGGGTGCGGATCATCACGCCGGAACAGCACACCGTGGTGGATGCCGCCCACATCGTCCCATGGAGTAGAAGCAAAAACGATGACATCCGCAACCCTGCCCGCTTTTCTGACATCGAGGCAGCGCTCGCCTCGATTCCCATGTCAGTATTCATTCAAATAAAAAAAGCCCTACCGCTTTGCGGTAGAACTTTTTCAATCTGGCGGAAGCGCATGAGAATCGCCCACTTCGTCACGGCCTTCCTGGCCGTTCCTGCGTAGGCTTCCCTCAGCTCGCTGACGCGGGCATCCATGCCCGCTTTTCATCCACCGGATGCGCTCGCTTCGCTTCGACTCCCATGTCGGTCTACATACAAAAAAAGCCCCACCGTTTTGCGGTGGAACTTTTCCAATCTGGCGGAAGCGCATGGGAATCGAACCCACCCGGGAAGTTTCTCACCCCCCACACCGGTTTTGAAGACCGGGCGGCCCACCAGCGACCGACGCGCTTCCATGCTTAAAAATCAATATGTCATGCGTTTTGTTGCCGACTTCATCGAGGCCTGAAACACCATCTTCCGGGCGGGGACGGGGTTTTATCGGTATTTGCCTGGGCTGTGATTTTCAGCTGCTCATAAAAAAATAAATATTATCCCATGGAAGCGATTTATGCAACAGCTTTAATGTTGCAGCTTTAATGTTATGGGAAAAGACGCTCTGTGAGGTTGAGTTTTTCAGGTTTATCAACTGCTTTCAGTTTGATAACTTTCCGCGATAAGAGAGGCAAAGGAGTCAGCCGCCGGTGAAAGTTCCCTTCCCAGGCGACTTACAAGGTAAAAGCGGCGGGATATATCCACTCCCTCAATCTTGACCATGAACAACTCCCCTCGCTCACATTCCTTTCTTACCGACATCTCCGAAACAAAGGATACGCCCCCGCCCCCCAGGATTGCCTGTTTAACGGCCTCATTACTGCCGAGATATGTCTTGACGTTCAATTGTTCCGCTGCAAACCCGGCCGAGGCAAGAGCGGCGCGTACGGTTCGGTCGGTTCCCGATCCCGGTTCACGGAAGATAAGCGGTTCATTAACGATATCCTCAGGCAATATTTTTTCTCTTCCGTTCCAGCGATGGTTTGCGTTTACCACCAGTGAGATCTTATCGGTGGTCAAAGGTGTATAGAGAAAACCTTCGCCATCGAACCGGCTGCCGATAATCGCGAGTTCGACTTCCTCACGTTTTAACCTTTCCAGGGTTTCGCGGCTGTCCCCCTGGAAAAGAGTTATCGTGACTCCGGGGTTCTGTTGGTGAAAGAGGGGAATAAAACCCGGTATCATGTAGCTGCCCGGGATATTGCTGCCGCCGAGCTTCAGGAATGCTTCATCGAGACCTTTAAAGCGGTTCAGAGTTAGCTGTAAATCCTGTGCTTCCACGATTATGCGCCGGGCATGGAGAAGAAGGATCTTTCCCGCCTCGGTAAGGAGAGCCCCTTTGCCGGTCCTGTCAAGCAGTTTCAGGGCAAACTCGTTTTCAAGGGAAGCGATATGCTGACTCACAGTCGATTGAGTGAGAAAGGTCATTTCCGCGGCGCGGGAGAAGCTGCAGCAGTCGGCAACGGCTATGAAGACTTCGAGTTGTTTCAGGTTCATGCGCCTACCTATCGTAAATTTGAATAGCATTTATCGTACTTATCTAAAATATCAATTTGACTCTCTCCTGTCAAAGATATAATGTGCCAATTTACGAAGACGGTTTTCACCATATGACACATATCCAGGGAGAGCCCATGAACGAACATACTATTGATGCCCGTGCACTTAGATGCCCGCAGCCACTTATGATGGCGAAGAAGGCGCTGGAGGGTATGAGCGCCGGCGAACGGCTTCGGGTGCAGATCGACAATGAGGCAGCCCGGGACAATCTGATGCGGTTCCTTCGGGACAACGGCATGACTCCCGGGGTCTCCTCGGAGGGGGGGGGGTACACAATTGAAGTGGAAAAGGTAAGGGGCGCTGCTCCACTCGGCGACACGGAAGCATATTGCGCGCCGGACATGCCTCAAGCCGGGCCGGTGTTCGTGCTGAATCACAACGGTATGGGATCCGGCTCGGAGGAGTTGGGAAGGGTCCTGCTCCAGGCCTGCATCTTTACCCTCAAGGACATTTCACCGCTCCCGTCCGTCATCCTCTGCTACAACGCCGGTGTACTGGTTGCAGCCGAAGGAGCGCCAACCGTCCCCGCGCTGGTTGACCTGGTCAGCCGCGGCGTCAAACTCCTTCTTTGCGGAACCTGCGTCGATTATTACGAGCTGAAGGGGAAGATAGCTGTAGGCACAATCTCGAACATGTACGAAATCCTTCAACGAGTCTCAACCTCGGAAAAGGTTATAACACTGTAGCGGGTGATGAAGCAAAACCACACTGATGACAACCCGATAACTCCATTTCGCAAGCCGCCGGTCGTGGCGACCGCCATTGTCCGATACACGGGCAAGGCAGGATGGATCTATCATATGACCGAAGTCGTAAAGGAATGCGTAAGATTATGAATGTTATCCTGCTTTTCAGCTCGACACGCGCGGTCATCAAGGCCGAGGAGCATCTGCGCAACAACGGTGTCACGTGCCAGGTAGTACCGGCGCCGAAAGAGATTCCATCAGAATGCGGCATGGCCCTGTCGGTGGCGGAAGAGCTGCGGTCGCGAGCCGAGTCGCTGGCCGTGGAGCTCGGCCTGGATGTGCGGGTGCACTCACCGGCCGGACGGCGCACGCCGCTGTTCGATCTGCTCACTACGGTCGAGCAGGGGGGGTGTTCCGCCAAGCTCCCGCCTGATATCCTATTCGATGCAGTCGGCCGTTTATCGCCGCAGAGCGATCCTAACTTGCTGGTAGGGATCGGAACCGGCGACGATGCCGGCGTCTACCGGCTCACGGACGATATTGCCCTCATCGAGACAACGGATTTCTTCCCGCCGGTCTGCTCGGATCCGTACGATTTCGGCCAGATCGCCGCCGCCAACGCCTTAAGCGATGTCTATGCCATGGGGGGCCGCGTCCTTACCGCCATGAACATCGTCATGTTCCCTGCCAGCGGCATCCCCTTCGAGGTGCTGCACGAGATCGTCCGAGGTGGGCAGGACAAGGTTTGCGAAGCCGGGGGAGTCGTGGTGGGGGGGCATACCATAGCGGACTATCCGCCAAAGTACGGTCTGGCAGTGACGGGGATAGTCCATCCGGACCGACTCATCAGTAATGCCAATGCCGAGCCCGGCCAGCTGCTCGTCCTCACCAAGCCGATCGGCACGGGGACGCTGGTCGCCGGCCAGCGCCTCGGCCTGGCCTCAACCGACGACTATGGGCGCGCGCTCGATTCGATGAAGCAGCTCAACCGGGAGGCCGCGGCGGTCATGCAGGAATTCGGCATTCGCGTGGCAACCGATGTCACGGGGTTCGGGCTTCTGGGTCATGCGCTCAATATTGCCAGGGCAAGCGGCGTCACGATGGAAATCGACGCGCGGAAGGTACCCGCCTTGCCGGGAGCGTTGGAACTTCTCAATGCGGGGTGTATCCCGGGAGCCGCGTTCCGCAATCTGGAATACCTGGAGCACTCCTCCGATTTTGCACTCGACCTCCCCTATGCCCTGAAGATGCTGACCCTTGATCCGCAAACATCCGGCGGCATCCTCTTATGTGCGCCTCCGGAACAGGCGGCTGCCATCCTTGCGGAACTTCGCATGCGGGGCTGTCCGCATGCCGCCATCATCGGCAGGACGACTGCACTTGCCCGAAAACATCTGCGTCTGCTCTGACATTTGGAATTTGGATTAGTTGAGAACTGGATGGGAATTGATCTGCTGCATCATTCTGCGGAAGAAGGAAATATATCTGCCTGGTTTTTCTCAGTTATCTTCTATGGGAAAGTATTAAAAGACAAACCTCTCCCTTTGGACTGCCCCAATTTAATAAAATTTAATTGACAGAAATAAATTCGGGGTGCTAAACTTCCAGCCTGAAAAGGCAAAGAAGTACGTTCATACTCCTTGGACTTGACCGGGAAATAAAGACAGGCGTCGTTTTTGCCCGTTAGAACTTGGACCTTGCGCAATTTAATATAATACGTTGCCGTTATATACTACAGAATACATCGGTATGCAAGAAAATATTTTGCGTGAACGGAAATTATTTTCGGCATAAGCGGAAAGTCTGTATTTAATCATTGTCGGAAATCATCGCCAAGCAGTAACTACGTAACATAGGAGGTTTTATGGGTGTATCAAGAAGAGACTTTTTGAAGCTGGCTGGAGGCTCAATAGCCCTCGGCACGGCCGGCGTCGCGCTTTCGCCCGATGAAGCTGCTGCCCAGGGGCAGGAGTTGAGAATCGCAGGTGCAAAGCAGACGACCACGGTTTGCCCGTACTGCTCGGTCGGGTGCAGCATCCTTATCCACAGCAAGGACGGAAAGGTGATCAACGTCGAAGGTGATCCGGACAGCCCCATCAATGAGGGGACCCTCTGTCCCAAGGGTGCGTCGCTGTTTCAGATGGCCAACAACGAAACACGCCTCACCAAGCCCCTCTACCGGGCGGCCGGTGCAGCGGATTGGAAGGAAGTGGAATGGGGTTGGGCACTGGACCAGATCGCCAAAAAGGTAAAAGATACACGTGACAAGACCTTCAAAGCGACCGCAAAAAACAAATTCAAGGAAAAGCAGACGGACGGCAAGGAAGTCGAGGTAGAAAAGGAGCTGACGGTCAACAGGACCGACGGGATCGCCCATATCGGCAGCGCCGCCATGGATAACGAAGAGTGCTACCTGATGCAGAAGCTGGTTCGCTCATGGGGGGTCGCCTGGATAGAACATCAGGCCCGCATTT
>JBGQDJ010000217.1:0-5359 GCA_041495805.1 Geobacteraceae bacterium | reverse complement strand
TAATCAGTGAAGACGAGGCGAGGATCGTCTGGAGCGCCTCTCAGGCCCGGCGGGAGGCTATCCGGGTGGATGATTTTCCGTCCCTGGTGAGGCAGTAGCAGGTAGTTCAGAATGATCAACCCATGGCAAAGCGCTGCATGACATCGGCCGGGGCCGCCTCGAAGCGGGCAAATTCCATGGTAAAGGTGCCGCGCCCCTTGGTTGCGCTACGCAGTTCGGTCATGTAGCCGAACATCTCGGCCAGGGGTACGAGGGCAGTGACCGCTTCGGTGTCGCCGTGGCTCTGCACACCCTCCACCTTTCCCCTTTTCTGCTGCAGTGAACCCAGCACCCTCCCTGTTGTTTCCGAGGGGGTAATTATCTCCAGTGACATGATCGGTTCCAGCAGGATCACGCCCCCCTCCCGCGCGGTCATCACCAGGCCCCGCTGGGCTGCGGCCCGCAGGCCGAGCAGTGTGGTGACACCCTGAGTAAACGGGACCTCGGCTGCACGTACTTCCAGATCGGTAAGGGGATATCCGGTCATGCACCCGGAGGAACAGGCCTGGGCAAGGCTCTCTTCCAGAATCGGCCGCCATTCGGATGGCAGAAGGGTTTCCCCCTCGGCGGGAAGGAGGATCTTAACCCCGGAACCGCGTGGCAGGGGAGACAGACGCAGGAGCACCTCGCCCATTTCAGACTTCCCTTCAGCCGCCCGCTGGAATATTTCCCGACGTTCGATGCTTCGGCTGATGGTCTCCCGGTAGACCACCTGTGGTCGGCCGGTCTTGACGCCGACCCCGAATTCACGCACAAGGCGGTCAACGATGACCTCCAGGTGGAGTTCACCCATGCCGGTCAGGAGCGTCTGGCCTGTCTCCGCGTCTTCATGCACGCGGAAGGTCGGGTCTTCCCATTGGAGCTTGTCCAGCGCAGGCAGGAGCCTCTCCTTGTCCTCGGTCCCCCTCGGCTCCACCGCCAGGGATACCACCGGCTCCGGAATGCTCAGCCCCGCCAGGAGCAGGGGACGGGACAGGTCGCAGATGGTGTCGCCTGTCAATGCATCCTTGAGACCGGTTGTGGCAACAATGTCCCCGGCAAAAGCCTCATCGATCCGCTCCCGCTTGTGGGCGTGCATGCGGAAGAGGCGGGCGACCCTCTCCTGGGACGACCGTGTGCTGTTCAGAATCATGGCCCCCGCATGGAGGGTTCCGGAATATATCCTTAGGAAGGTAAGCTTGCGCCCCTCGTCCGACTGCACCTTGAAGGCGAGGGCGCAGAGCGGCCCATTCGGATCGCACGAAAGTGGCTGGATTTCCTCGCTGCCCGGTCCATGCGCCTCTGCCGGGGGGACATCCAGGGGGGAGGGGAGATAGGCCGCAACAGCGTCCATGAGGGGCTGGATCCCCTTGTTACGCAGGGCCGTGCCGAGGAGTACCGGAAAGATTCGGCAGGCGATGGTCCCTTTGCGGATGGCGCGGCGCAGACGCTCTCCTTCAACCTTTACCCCGGCAAGAAAGTCATTGAGGATGGAATCGTCGAAATCGGCTGCTGCCTCCACCAGCGTCTCCCTGGCCCTCTCCGCTTCTTCCCTGAATTGAGGGGGAATGGGGCCGCGTTCCTCTGTCTTGCCCAGATCGGAATCTGCAAAGGTGACGGCCTCTCCGGCAATCAGGTCGATAACCCCATGGAACCCACCTTCGCTCCCCATGGGGATCTGCAGAAGCAGGGGGTTCGCGCGAAGTTTCCGTTTCATCTGGTCAAGCGCATCCGGATGGTCCGCGCCGATACGGTCCATCTTGTTGATGAAGCAGATGCGCGGCACCCCGTAGCGGTCCGCCTGGCGCCAGACCGATTCGCTCTGGGGCTGGACCCCCTCCACGGCGCTGAAGATGGCTACCCCCCCGTCCAGGACCCGCATGCTTCTCTCAACCTCGATAGTGAAGTCGATATGGCCGGGGGTGTCGATCAGGTTGATCCAGATATCCTTCCAGCGGCAACAGGTGGCCGTAGCGGTGATGGTGATGCCGCGCTCCTGCTCCTGGGGCATCCAGTCCATGACCGCCTCCCCCTCATGGACCTCACCCATCTTGTGGGTCTCGCCGCTGTAAAAGAGGATTCGCTCCGAGACAGTGGTCTTGCCGGCGTCGATATGGGAGATGATGCCGATGTTGCGGATGGATTGTAGGTCGGGGTGGGGCATGTAAACCTCAAGCAGATGCAATCAGAATAACGGAAGCAACACACAAAAGGATTTACGGACGATTATAAGGAAAATTTCAGATTCTTCAAGAGAATTCAGGAAGGTGGCCTTACGGAGGCGCTTTCAGCAGGTCTATATAAGATATTTGCCGGCTATTTCCAAGCCCTTGGCCGATCTGCCGCCATCGGTTTTCACAGGGCTTATACTCATCCTTTTCCTGATACGAAAGGATTTATCTTGACGAATTACACGGTTGTGGCGTACAGCATCACCGATCTCAAAGAAGCCCCCTCCTTATTCACCGCCAGGCCGGCTCAGCTACGGGGAAAATCCTGCCGTTCGCGGCACTGCGCTGCGGAGCTTCAGCCTGTTCCAGGGCCAGGGCAGCCGCATTCTTCTCGCAGAAGGATCGGGGTTCATAGCTAAAGCCGTCGGCCAGGCGCTCTTCCTCTTTCTTCAGGCGGTTCAAGGCATACCGGCCAAAAAGCGGGGCGATCAGCCGAGTCTTCCAGCCGAATGCGGCGTAGATATCCGCAAGAAGCCTGTTCGCCGATTCCCGGTGGCGCGGATTATCTTGATAAAACTTTCCCATGGCCCAGACAGCACCGGCATAGGTGGAACGCAGCGGCACGGCTTCCCAGTCGATGCGCTTCCGGATGCGACGGGGTTGGCCCTTGCGCTTCTGCCAACCGTTAAGGAGGACCCGGATCATGCGCATGAGGCTGGGGCCGTTGACCGCAAAGTCCCGGCGGAATGCATCCGGCAGGTACTGCTCTTCCTCCCCGTTTCTGATGTGGGGATGGCGGTAGTTGAAGCGATACTGACCATGGGCATCGGCAAAGGGGAATTCCGCTTCGGAGAGCAGGTTCCCCTCCTGCTGGTGCTTTGCATGAAGCGGTGTGCCGGGAACAGGCGTATAGAGCATGAACTGGTGGAAGACCGTGTCATGACGGACTGCGTAGTCGATGGTCGCATCCATATTTTCAGGCCGGTGATCTTCAAGGCCTAGGATGGTTGAGCCGAGGACGCGGATGCCGTTTGCCTGCAGGAGTTGCACCAGGCTCATCGTATCCACACCTTTGAGTTTTTCGTAGTTGCTCTCTTCCCCTTCAAGACCCATCCAGACGAAACCGATTCCGAGTCCCGCCAGCTGATCCATGGTGTAGGATTTGAGTACCCGCGCCGAGCTGAATACAGAGAGCGACCAGCTTTTGCCGTTTGCCTCCATCAATTCAAGGAGCCGAAGCGACCGCTTTTTGTGGAGGAGAAAATTCTCGTCGAGTACAAAGAAGGAGCGGACCTTAAGCGTTCTTTCGATCTCACACATGACAGTGAAGAGTTCATCTCCTGTTTCGTAGAAGTTGACGAATTTACCTTTCCCGCCGAACAGTGCGGATGTCGAGCAGAAGTTGCACCCAAGCGGGCAACCGACGGAGGGGACAAGGATTGCCGCCGTCCGGTCGGGAGTGTCGCCGATATCTATTCCCATGGTTCTGGAGCCGAAGCCCGCAAGGGACATGGCGTGCTTGATCGGCGCCTGATCATCCTGGCCGAGGTAGCGTTGAAACCAGCGGACACCCTCTCCGCGGACGATGATGTCGGCATCGATTATCTGATCGAGCCCCTCTTTGTTGGCAATGTGTCCGCCGACAACAATCGTAGCCCCCGGCTGATAGCGGCGGACCAGCGCGCACATCTCCCTGACCTTACCGACATTGGCGATAATCCCGCTGATGCCGATGACGTTGTAGCTCTGTTGGCGGATTTCTTCCCTGAAGCGTTCCAGGGTCGGGAAGTCGAGGAGGGTGCAGGGGGCGTCGATATTGGCCTGGATCATCATCAGTCCGAAGGAGCGGTGGAACATACGTAGAGAGAGCCCCCCCTGGAAGCGGGTGACCTGATTCTGGTACAGTTCCATCGGATTTATTTTTCGACTTCCGTACTCATCATCCTGGCCGTAAGGGCCGAAGACGCTTGTCAGCAGGACACGGGCCCTTGTTGCCAGAGGATGGCGGGGGTGGGTGACAGGGGGATGTTGCGGCATTATTTTCTCCTTGGTGGTTGCACGTTTTTCTCTTCATACTATAGAGAGTCCCCGGAAATAGACAGGGATAACGTTGCTGTTACATTTCTTTTACAATTCGAAAGATGACGGAAAAAAGTCGCCTGGTTTGAACCGCTGCATGAAACCTCTTCAGAACAGCACTCTCCTTCTGGCCGGCAGCCACTGCCGATTTTGGCGATGCACTCGTTTCCGTCAAGAAAGAGGGCTCCCATCATTGCTTTCATTATTGCTCTGAATTCACACCGAGACCCTGCCCCGGTTTCATTTTGACGCCCCTTGACTTACCATGTGTAGTAAGTATATAGAATATGTACGAGGTGAACATGACCAAGCAAATGTCCCTGTTCAAGGCTTGACCACAAAATCGCCTCCAGGTAAGAGCGACTAACACCACAACCGGAGCTTATAAGGAGGATGCCATGGGAACACTGATGAGAACGGTAATAGTAATAATACTGGCCTCTGCTACGACGGCCCATGCCGCTGATGGAAGCGTAGTGAAAGGAAGCGCGTTTCTGATTATTCTCTTCCTCGGATTTGCCGCGTTGATCATCGTCTTCCAGTTCATACCCGGGCTGGTGCTCTTTGCCACGATGCTCAAGAGTCTCTTCAGCCGGGCGCCGAAGAAAGCCACGGAAACCTTGTCCGATAAATCGGGAGGGAAATAGAAGGATGCATGAGGGGTCCAGGCCCACTTGGCAGTGTTGGAGGTACCCCTAAAACCCTGGTTAGACGAATGGAGACATGCCATGAGATATGTTTCAACGAAAAGCATCCTCACTGATCCCTATCGGGCCGGTCTCGAAATCGGCGCGGCCCTCGCCCCGATCTCTCCCGAAGTCATACTCCTTTTTGCCTCCATGTCTTACGACCCGGATTTCTCCGATTTTTTCGAGGCGCTATATGATACGCTCGGCACCGAATCGGTCATCGTCTTCGGCGGAACACTTCTTTCTGAGGACTTCTTCACAATTGCATGCCGAAACCGGCGCGGTGACGACCTTCGGCAGTGTCGAACAGGGTACTGTGGTGCGGGTCTGCAGCGCATCCCGCGAAGATGTTATGAGGGGGGTCACGGACGCCATGCAGGGTTTGACACTCGACTCCCTCGG
>JBGQDJ010000216.1:0-5395 GCA_041495805.1 Geobacteraceae bacterium | reverse complement strand
GGGTTCATCGATTTTTGCCTTGCTCAATAAATGTAAAGGCTGAAGCTGTAACCTACTAATGCTGCGAGGTGGTCATGTTCAAGGGGATCGATTACTACGACATCGAGAGCGAGCTAGGCACGCAGGCCCGCCAGGTCCGTGACACTGCGCGCGCCTTTGTGGAGGAGGAGGTCATGCCGGTTATCCGGGAGCATTACCGGGCCGGCACGTTTCCAGTTAATCTTGTAACACGAATGGGCGAGCTGGGGATGCTCGGGGCCGGTCTTTCAGGATACGGCCTACCCGGCCTCGACAGCATTTCCTACGGGGTCATGATGCGGGAGCTGGAACGTGGGGACTCGGCAATGCGGAGCTTTGCCTCTGTCCAGGGGGCGCTGGTCATGCATCCGATCCTTGCCTTTGGCAACGAAAGCCAGAAACGGCATTGGCTGCCGCTATTGGCGAGCGGCCGGGCAATCGGATGTTTCGGACTGACCGAACCGGGCCACGGCTCCAATCCGGCGGGCATGACCACCCTGGCTGTAAAGGATGGGAAAGAGTATATCCTGAGCGGCACCAAGATGTGGATAACCAACGGCTCCATTGCCGACGTGGCGCTGATCTGGGCAAGGCTCGACGGAGAAATACGCGGTTTCCTGGTGGAACGGGGCGCTCCGGGATTCACCGCCAACGAGATCACCGGCAAACTCTCCCTGCGCGCATCGAATACAGGGACGCTCGTTCTGAACGAGGCGCGTGTCCCGGAAGAGAACATCCTCCCCGCTGCTTCCGGGTTGTCGGCCCCCCTTTCCTGCCTCAATCAGGCCCGCTACGGCATTGCCTGGGGTGCGCTCGGCGCGGCCATGGCCTGCTTCGAAGAGGTCCTCGACTATTGCGATGAAAGGGAGGTGTTCGGACATCCGTTGGCCGCATATCAGCTAACCCAGGCCAAGCTTGCGGACATGGTAACGGGGATAACCAAGGGGCAGCTCCTGGCGCTGCAACTGGCGCGACTCAGGGATGGGGGGCGGCTCAGGCCCGAACAGGTCTGTCTTGCGAAACGGGACAATGTCAGGATGGCGCTGGAGGTTGCACGGAGCGCACGCGGCATGCTCGGGGCAACCGGCATCACCGACTGGCGCCAGGCAATGCGGCATATGTGCAACCTTGAATCGGTCGAAACCTACGAGGGGAGCTACGAGATACACACACTGGTCATGGGGAAGGACCTGACCGGCATCGACGCCATTTCCTGAAAAGCCGTGCATGCTATTAACCCGGCAACAGAAGCGGGCTGAACCCGCGATTGTCAGAGGGCCTTCTCTATGGCGTCGCAGAGGGTCTTCAGCACCTTGATCCGGGCGAAGTTCTTGTCATTGGCCTCCACCAACGTCCAGGGCGAGATCTCCGTGCTTGTGCGGTCGATCATGTCGCAGATCGCAATCTCGTATTGATCCCACTTCTCCCGGTTGCGCCAGTCATCCTCCGTGATCTTGAAGCGTTTGAAGCCGGTTTTTTCCCGGTCCTCGAAGCGTCTGAGCTGCTCCTCCTTGCTTATGGCGAGCCAGAACTTGACGATCACGGTCTTGTGCCTTATGAGTTGCCCCTCGAAATCGTTGATCTCGCTGTAGGCCCGCATCCAGTCGGTCGGCTGGCAGTATCCCTCGACCCGTTCAACCAGAACGCGGCCGTACCAGGAACGATCGAATATGGCCAACCTGCCGCGTCGCGGAACATGCCGCCAGAAACGCCACAGGTATGGCTGTGCCCGTTCCTCCTCGGTCGGCGCGGCAACGGGTATGACGTGATACATCCTTGCGTCCATGGCTCCGGTTATGCGGCGGATGTTTCCACCTTTTCCCGCGGCGTCGTTGCCCTCAAATACCGCCATAACGGAAATCTTGCTGAAATTATCATGGCGGGTCAGAAGATTGAGCTTGGCCTGATATTTTTCCAGATCATTCTGATATTTGCTTTTGGCGAGATGTTGCGAAAGATCCAGCCTCTTGAGAACCGAAAGGGAATCGATATGGGGCATGATCGGCGGCGCGGTCCGGGGGGGTTGATGAGTGTCCCCATCGTCAAGGCGGGCGCGCAACGCATGCAGGACCGCCTTCCCCACAGCCAGGTAGCGGTAGCGCGAGTCCGCACCTTCGATAATGGTCCATGGAGCTTCCGATGTGCTGGTATGTCGTAACACATGTTCGGCAACCGAATGGAAGCGGTCGTAAATCTTGAAATTCTTCCAGTCTCTCGGCGTGACGCGCCAGCGGGTCTTGGGATCTTTCTCCAGGGCCTTCAGGCGGATACTCTGCTGTTCCTTGGAGAGATGGAGCCAGAATTTGAGGATCAACGCACCTTCATCGGCGAGCATCTTCTCAAAGCGGTTGATCCGGTCCATTCGCTGGTCCAGCTCGGAGTTTTTGGAGAGACCCCGGACATGATCATTGATCGGCGTGGAATACCAGGAGCGGAACAGTATGCCAATCTTCCCCTTTGGCGGAAGGACCCGCCAATAACGCCACATCGCGGGCCGCTCAATCTCCTCATCGCTGGGAAAGTCCAGGGCATGGGTCCGGACATGGCGCGGGTCCATCCATTCATTGAGGATATTGACCGTTTCCCCCTTGCCGGCCCCGTCGACTCCGGATATCAGTATGATCACCGGAAAGCGGGAGGAGTTGAGGAGTTCCAGTTGGGCGTCGAGGAGCGCTTCACGGAGTATAGGTACCTCTTTTTTATATATTTCCTTGTCAATCTTGTGTCCGAGTTCAGCTGATTCAAACATGACAACCTCCCGATTATTTTAACGCATTGGATTTAAATACATTAAGTTGATAAATTATAGTGCAAGATGACTCTTTGTCCATCACCATGGGCCATTTGACAAACCTCGGATAATTGATGGATTATGGCGGCAAAATATATTATCCTCTCTCTTGAATCATCCGTCCCCACCATAACGGCCACAATTGAACCCATTACTCTATTCGGGAGATTCGATGAAGAACTTGAGCCCCAATACGGAAATAAGCACTGACGAACAGCGGGTTAGCCGGCAGGAACAGATGGAGTGCGTGGATAGGCTTTTCCAGAGTTGCGCCGTGCCGACATTCGTAATTGACAGCCTGCATCGTGTCGTGCTCTGGAATAAGGCCTGTGAAGCGCTGACAGGCGTGAATGCAGCGGATATCATAGGCTCTGATGACCTCGGCAAGGTTTTTTACGGTTATGAACGCCAGGTGCTGGCTGATTTTGTCATCGACGGCAATATTGAAGACGTCCTGAACAAATATGACATCCACGCCCACTCCCTGCTCATCCCTGACGGGCTCCAGGCGGAAATGTGGTATACGGACCGGAACGGCACGGAACGGTACATCTTTTTCGATGCCGCGCCGATACGCAACAGCCGGGGAGAAACGATCGCCGCCATCGAAACGCTCCAGGACATAACCGAGCGCAAGCGGGCAGAGGAGAAGTTGCAACGGATCGCCGCGGATCTCAAGGAAAGCAACGATGATATCAGGTCATTTGCATACATTGTTTCCCATGACCTGCGCGCGCCGCTTGTCAACCTGAAGGGCTTTTCCGGCGAGCTGGGCATGGCGCTGCAGGAGCTTGAACCGTTATTTGAAAAGGGGCTCGACACGTTCGAAGGTGAGGAGCGGCGGAGGATGGAGGAACTGTTTCGAATAGAGGTGCCGGAGGCGCTGGATTTCATCGGCTCGTCGGTAGACAGGATGGACCGCCTGATCAACGGGATTCTCAAGCTCTCGCGACTGGGGATACAGGATCTCAAGCCGGAACCGGTCAATACGGCGGATTTGGCGAGGTCCATCCTTAGATACCTCGCACACCAGCTTGAGGAAAGGAATGCAACCGTCTCCATCGGCGCACTTCCGGAAGTGTTTGCTGACCGGACAGCCATGGAACAGATTTTCGGAAACCTCTTCGACAACGCGGTCAAATACCTGGCGGCCGACCGGCCCGGGCGCATAGAGTTAGATGCGGAGACGACCCCGGAGATGACCGTTTTCCATCTTCGCGACAACGGGCGTGGGATTGCCGAGGCCGACATGGAAAGAATCTTCGAAATCTTTCGCAGGGGCGGTCGGCAGGATGTCCCTGGCGAAGGGGTAGGGCTTGCCTATGTGAAAACCCTTGTCCGCCGCCAGGGTGGGAAGATATGGTGTGTTTCCCGGCCTGGAGAGGGCTCGACCTTCAGCTTCTCCATCCCGCGAGTGCCTGAAGCAAAGGAGTCGTCTGTCTCTGGAAAGACCACATTGAATAAAGGAGAACAAAAATGACCGAACAACCCAAACCCATACTGCTCGTTGAAGATGACCCCGGTCATGTCCTGCTTATCGAAAAGAACCTGCGCCGGGCCTGCGTGCTGAATGAGATCATCAAACTGGATGATGGCGGAAAGGCGGTCGATTATCTTTTCAGCGAGGGGGAGTATGCAGCATCCGTCAATCCGGCGCCTCTACTCATCCTTCTGGATATGAACCTGCCTGTCCTGAGCGGTCTCCAGGTGCTTGAGAGGATCAAGGCCGACGAGCGGACCAGGCGGATTCCGGTTGTAATGCTGACAACTACCGACTCGCCCCATGAGATCGAAAAATGTTATGATCTCGGCTGCAACATATACATCGTCAAACCGGTGAATTACGTAAAGTTCAGCGAGGCGATCCGCAACCTGGGGCTTTTTCTTTCCACTGTCAGGACTCCCTGAGATCGACAGACCTTTAAGGATTCCGGATAGACTCTTTATCATTCTTCCCACTCTGTAATTGTAAGAGGCGAACATATGGGCACAAGTCTGAAGACCAGGATGACGCTGGTGGTTTCCCTGCTGGTAACGGTGCTTTTGTCGGTGATGTCCATTCTGTCGCTCTCCTACTTCGAGAGGCAGTACAAGGAGATTATCTCCCGCTATCAGTATTCTCTCGTTTCCGAAATATCGGATTCGATCGACGACAAACTCCAGGGGGCTGCGCGAGTGCTGACCTCTCTTTCCTCTACCATCACGCCGGCAATTATCTCCGACCCCGCCGCTTTCAGAAAATTTATTTCGGACCGGCCGTATACAGGCCTGCTTTTCGACAACGGCCTTTTTCTCCTGACGCCGGACGGCAGGATGATCGGCGGGCCGGCGGCCGAGCCGCAATTGGAAGGGAAGGACTATTCTTTCAGGGAATATTTCAAAAAAACCGTGGCGACCCGCAAGCCGCAGATCTCGGAACCTTTTTTTTCCACGCAAAAAAGCGGAAACCCCATTATCGTTTTTACCGCTCCCGTAACCGACCGGAAGGGAAATCTGGGCGCCATACTCTGCGGCAGCCTGGACCTGATGAAGGACAACTTCCTCGGTAGGCTGGCCGGCATGAGGCTGGGTGAAGGGGGTTATCTT
>JBGQDJ010000215.1:0-5395 GCA_041495805.1 Geobacteraceae bacterium | reverse complement strand
GTGTAACGCTACGGCCATTCCCTGCACGAAATAGAATGACAGTGTCACCACCAGAACATTCAGTGCCGCGGTAGTGACGTCACTGTTATTTATAAGCAAGGCAAAACCAGGGACAATGACAAACCAGACCAGTAGGTCCGGGTTTCTGAATGTACTCAATTCTGGCAGTGACAGCGGACGATTGAGCTTTCCAGCCATTTTTCTCAGCACCAGCAGATTGATCCCGGCAATTGCGCCCAAAGCAACGAGCGCAAGGGCCGGATAAATTCTGCCGACCATATCGCCCGCCTGCTTCATCCCCTGTTGCAGGCTACGCAGTTCATCCTCTTTCAGTCCGCTCTTCTCATAAAGGGTAATTGTCTGGGAGATGCTTGTATTAATCCCTTTTATGATCATCTCATGAACATCAACGCCACTGAGTTGCCAGGCAGACATTACAAAGAGAAGCAGGAAGAAAAAACTCAAGGCAACGCTGGATACGATCGAACGCATCCCACCCCATCCCTTGGCAAGAAAGTGGGGCAAGGCAATTGAAATCAGGCCCCCCTGGATAAGATACAACATCATTGCCATGGGGTTCGCAGTAACTGCGATGATCGCAACGGATATCAGTACTGTGGCAAAACCGGCGGCCTTCCCGCTTTTCAGCGAATAATACATGACAGGCAGAGGTGTAAATATACCAGGCAAGATTCCCGCGAGCGGCAGCGAAATGTAGGCAAGAAACAGCGCCGCTGTTGCAACGCTCCCCTTTATGGAGTCCAGCAACATCCCTTTGTCGGGAAAGTTCATCCGCTTGATTACCTGCTAAGGCATGATGTGTGTGCCGGCAATAGGCAGCAGGGCTATGTTTCTGGCCCGCTTGATGGCCTCGGTTATCTCCCGCTGATGCTTGGAGCAATTGCCGGAAATCCGGCGCGGAATAATTTTCCCGCGTTCGCTGACAAAATAACGAAGGGTGCGGGGCTCTTTGTAATCAATGGTTACCTGTTTATCGGCGCAGAAACGGCATACCTTCCTGCGCTGGAAAGGCCTCTTTTTCCGAGGACCACTGCTTCTCTGCGGGGTTCTTTCGTCACTCATATATCATCGTCCTCCGTTTTTATTCGCTTTCTTCCGGCAAGTCAGAAGCATCTTCCGCGGACTCATCGGCAATCTCTGTAGGAGCTGCCACAACTGGGGCGGACGCCTCTTTCTCAATCTTGACGCTCTGGTATCTGAGAACCTTGTCGTCAAGTCTGAGCCGCCGCTCGAGCTCGGCGATCAGTGGGGCATCGCCGTCAAAACGTAGAAAGTAGTAACGACCACGGGAAAACTTGTTGATGGGGTAGGCCAGCTTTCTACTCCCCCAGTCTTCCAGTCGCTTGAAGTCACCTTTCATGCTGGAAATAACTTCCTGCACCTTGGCGGTTAGCGCCTTGGTCTCATCTTCGCCGAGATCCGGCTGGACGATTATAATCGTCTCGTACATCCTCATGACTTATATTCCTCCTCACGGTTTAGTAGCCCCGGTCCGATCCGGAGCAAGGAGATTCAGCCTGAATGGCTGCTCGTTGGAAACTAAGATTTTTATCACACTATATTTTTATTTACAAGGAGATTCTCGCGGTTTGCTTAGAATGTGGCGACATCATCCCTCCAGCAGCTCTTTGTTGTGATAAATGCTCATCGCCTTGAGGAGTCCCTCTTCGATTACAAGTTTAAGCAGATCTGCCACACAATCAATAATCCGCGGCAGGTTCGCCAATTCGTCACTGGAAAAGCTGCTGAGCACGTAATCCGCCGCGTCATCATGGAGAGGGCGGCCTATCCCTATCCGCAGCCTGACGAACCGCCCGCTTCCCAGTTCCTGCAAAAGGGAACGAAGACCGTTATGGCCGGCATGCCCCCCCTCTTCCTTCAATTTTACCCGCCCGAAGGGGATATCGAGGTCATCGTGGATGACAATGAGGTCCTGGATGTCAATTTTATGGAAATTCAGGGCAGCGGCAACGGAACGCCCGGAAAGATTCATGAAAGTTTGGGGCTTCAGAAGAAGAAGTCGCTCTCCATGATAGGTCCCCTCTCCATAAAGGCCGGAAAAATTTTTCCTGGTTACCGCTATTCCGGCATCTTTGGAAAATCGGTCTAAAACCATGAAACCCGCATTATGGCGGGTCCATTGGTACTTAGAGCCAGGGTTCCCCAGCCCGACAATCAGTTTTGTGGCCATACGTTTTCCGGATGTTTAGTCAACAAGGCAGCTAATCGGCGGCTGGGGCCGTTTCTTCCTGCACCTTGCCCAGAATGCTGACGACAGAGGCCCTGGCATCATCCAGAATCTTGACTCCGGCCGGGGCCACCAGGTCACCCACATGAATCGAATGACCAATTGCCAAATCGGCCACATCGACGTTAATGTGTTCCGGGATCTCAGTCGGGAGACATTCCACTTCCAGTGAATGCTTGGCAAGATCAAGAAGACCGCCTGCTATAACCCCTGCCGCTGTTCCTACAAGGTTTATCGGCACCTCGACCTTGATTTTCTCGGTAAGATTTATTTTGTGGAGGTCCACATGCTTCGGGGTCCCCTTCAAAGGGTCCCTCAAGAGATCCGCCACAATGACCACGTTTCCATTGAGGCTATCCACGCCTTTCAGGGTGAGAAGATTATTATGTCCCCCTTCACCGGCAAGGGCAGCGCTCAGCTCTTTTGGATTGAGCGAAATAGGTACCGAATCCATTCCCTTTCCATAGACAATGGCGGGAATCCGCCCTTTTGCCCTTAGTTGCCTGGATATCCCTTTTCCGGTCTTGTTTCTGATCTCAACGGTTAGTTCTCTCCGTTCCATACTTCCTCCGCTTAACTTATTTATATATGCACAAGGCCGGGAGCACCCGCCTTCATGGACGACACGCCCATCCGTTTTCACTTAAACCGGCCGGCGCCCTGACTCGTCCTTATTTTGAATCATACGAACAACGAACTTACCGACTCGTCTTCATGGATGCGCCTGATGGTCTCGGCAAGGAGCTCCGCAATGGAGAGGACCTTGATTTTCTTGGTCCTGGTCTCTTTCTCGCCTTGAGGTATGGTATCGGTTATAACTACTTCCTCAATATCCGATGCATTGATCCTGTCTATGGCCGGTCCGGACAATACTCCATGGGTGGCGCACGCATAGATGGTCTTGGCGCCATGCTCCTTGAGAGCCTTTGCCGCCTGGGTGAGGGTCCCGGCTGTGTCAATCATGTCATCAAGTATGATCGCGATCTTGTTTTTGACATCACCGACCATATGCATCACTTCAGCCTCATTGGGGCCGGTGCGTCGTTTATCAATGATGGCCAGAGTGCATCCAAGCCTTTTCGCAAAGGCGCGAGCCCGCTCGGTCCCCCCCGCATCGGGGGAAACCATGACAATGTGGTCATGGGTGAAACGACTTTTGAGATGATCAAGTATGACCGGAGCCGCGTAGAGGTTGTCGACAGGAATATTGAAGAAACCCTGGATCTGCCCGGCGTGGAGATCGATAGTTACCATCCGGTCAGCGCCGGCAGTAGTGATCAGATCCGCCACCAACTTCGATGAAATGGGTGTGCGCGGAGCAACCTTGCGGTCCTGCCTGGCATAACCGTAGTATGGCATCACAGCCGTAATGGTGGCTGCGGAAGCCCGCTTAAGGGCGTCCATCATGATCAGGAGTTCCATCAAATTGTTATTTGTGGGGGAGCAGGTGGACTGCACCACGTATATGTCACGACCGCGGACATTCTCGCCGATCTCCACCATTATCTCGCCGTCGGAGAAATTCTTGACCTTCGCCTGCCCCAGCGGCATGCCGAGGTAACCGCAGATTTTTTCAGCCAGAGCAGGATTGGAGTTCCCGCAGAACATTTTTATCCTGCTTTCCATATTTGAACCTTTTCGTAAGAATTTGAATGTATATGGCTGGGGCGCCAGGAATCGAACCTGGGAATGCCGGAATCAAAATCCGGTGCCTTACCGCTTGGCGACGCCCCATTATCAGTTGAACTGGTGTTGAGAGTTGCAAAGTTTAAAGGGTTCGCACCGCCTGGACAAACCAGCTGCTCTCTCTTGCCAGTTCTTGCGCAGCCTGCCGAGCATGCTCTTCGTTATCGAACAAACCGAATACGGTCGGGCCGCTGCCGGACATGAGAGCGCCGCAGGCTCCTGCTGCAAGCAGCTGTTTTTTGATTTCGCCGATCAGAGGAAACCGATCTATCGTTACCGATTCCAGATCGTTGGCAAGGACAGCACAGATATCCCCGATACTCTTATAGAAAAGAGGTATTATATTGGCGACGTTGTCAGTTGTCAATTGTAAATTTTTGTAGACCCATGCAGTCGATACATGAATGTTTGGATTTACCAGCACAAGCCAAGCTGCGGGGATATGAGCAACCGGGGTCAGACGTTCGCCAATACCTTCAGCCAGTGCACATTTTTTGAAGATGAAAAACGGCACATCCGCACCAAGCTTCACCCCGATCTCCATGAGCAGCTCGTCGGAAAACTTAAGGTCCAGAAGTTCATTCACCCCCATGAGCACAGTCGCTGCATCACTGCTGCCGCCACCGAGACCGGCAGCGACCGGAATATTTTTTGATATTGAAATATCAATCCCTGTCAGCCTGCCGCTCCTCTTCAGAAGCGCATCGGCTGCCAACCAGGCGATATTCCCCGGGCCGTCCGGCACCCCCTGCCGACCGCAGACTACTCTGATACCCGGTTTCTCAACCAGGGCAATGACGACTTCGTCGCAAAGATCTATCCGTTGCATGATCATTCGCAGATCATGATAACCATCCGGCCTACGGCGCAAAACATCGAGGCGATAATTGACCTTGGCAGGGGCCTTAAGAGATACGGTTTTCATACAATTTATCCCGGTTCCGATTCAGAATGGACACCTTTTCTAAAACAATTCTTCAGATAAATCAAGGGAAAACATTTAAGTTGCTGTAAGCGGATTGGGAAGTCAAATCCAAAAGTTGGAAACCATTCAGCTAACGGACAAGGGAAGCAGAAGTATATCAGCGACCAGAGAAGGAATCTTGGAACCGTCAGAACTCACTCTTTCGCACTATGGGTTTTTTGTTGGAAGCCGGCAAGAGATCTCCGACAGGAGGAGCGGAATCTTTCAGTTTTTCTCCCTTTTCGACTTCTCTGTGCTTTGCGAGGATATTGATTATTTCGACAATGAGCGGTATATCAGTCGCATGAAGGAGTTTCAGCGCCCTGATCAATTCCCGCCCTTTTTCATGTCGGGTTATATCTCCCAGTTCGGATGGAGAGTTCACATATACAATGGTATCAGGCTCCTCCCTGAAGAAAGAACCTATCGGCACTGAAAACGTCTCGCTTATTCTTTGCAGCACCTTGATCGATGGG
>JBGQDJ010000214.1:0-5403 GCA_041495805.1 Geobacteraceae bacterium | reverse complement strand
TGCGCACAAGCCAGGGATGGTGCGAATGGGGATCGTTGACGAACCTCCCGCAATCGTGCAGGGGCAACCTCTCTGGCAGGTGAATATGGACGTGGCTCCGGGGGACAGCGGCGGACCGGTCTTTGATTCCAACGGCAGGCTTGCGGGAGTGGTGAAGGGGAGATTCCGCGGCGGCTGGTCAAGGGGCTTTCTGATTCCGATCAGCACACTCAGGGAATTTTTGGGATCGGGGGGGAGATGAATGTAGGCCGTTACCGGATAGTGAAGGAGATTGGAAGGGGTTCGATGGGGGTGGTCTACCAGGCGGAAGATCCGAACCTTGATCTCGTGGTGGCGCTAAAGGTTCTGAGACAGGACCGATTGACCAACGAACCGTTCGTGCGCAGATTCCTCTCCGAGGCCAAGGCCCTGGGTCGCCTCGATCATCCCAACATCGTCCGTGTCTTCAACGTGGATCAGGATGGAGATACCGTTTACATAGCCATGGAGTTTATCGAAGGTGAGTCGCTCGTCACCCTCATGAAAAAGGAGCCCTTCACCCCTGTGAGCATCGCCGAATTCGGCGCGACAGTGGCTGAAGCCCTCGACAGCGCCCATCAGAAAGGGATCGTCCACAGGGATGTAAAACCGAGCAACATCCTGTTCAAGGCCGACGGCAGAGCCAAAATCACCGATTTCGGGATCGCCCACATCGAGGACCCTTCCATGGCTGAACAGACCCAGGCTGGGGAGATACTCGGCACGCCGGCCTACATGTCCCCTGAGCAGGTGCTTAGCCGTCCGGTGGATGGCCGCTCGGATATCTTTTCACTCGGCATCATCCTCTATGAGCTTGCCACGGGAAGAAGACCATTCGGCGGAGAGGGGATGAGCGCCATATTCAGCGCCATCACCAGTGAAGAACCTCCCGATGTCATGACGAAGAACCGTGAAATCCCCAAGGCGCTCTCTGATGTGATTATGGCATGCCTCAGAAAAGAGCCGGGAAAACGATATGCAAACGGCCGTGAATTAGCGAAGTCCCTGCGGGATTCAATCAGGGAGAACAAACCCCTGGAGAGGGAAGCGGAGACCGGTGGGGATAAGGGGCCTCGGAAATCTTTACTCCCTGCAATAATCATTGCCGTGGCACTCTGCGCGGCAGGCATTGCCTTTTATATGGTTACACAAAGAAAACCGGCTCCCAGGCCCCCCATCGTCACCGCTGAATATGCCATGCTGAATGTGGAGAGCGCGCCGGCGGGCGCCCAGATCTTTGTAGACGGGACCCTGAAAGGGATGGCGCCGGCGCGGATAAGTCTCATCAGAGGAAAGCATGAGGTGAGGCTGAGTATGCCGAACTATTTCGAGTGGGAGGCGCAGGTGGAGATAAAGGGTAAGGAACCTGCCCCTCTTATTATAAAACTGATACCAATGAACGAGAAGTAAAGGAGGATCACATGAATGCAATCGTCAGAAGATGGGGCTTGATGGTGGTGGTTGTGGCGACTCTTGTTACAAGCTCCGCAACGGTTTACGGCCAGTTGGAGTCCGGCGGATCAGCGCCGGTTTTTGCCCTTAAGGATCTTAACGGCAAGGTTTTCGACCTGGCTGGTATTAAGCAACAGCCCCTTACCATTCTCTACTTCTTCGATGTGGCTTCCCGACCGAGCCAGGAAGGGCTTTTCAGCCTCAACCAACTGGCCAGGGAGCATAAAGGGGAACTGAGTGTCTGGGCAGTCACTCTGTCGTCAAAAGAAAAGGTTGCGCAGTTTGCATCAAGCGCGGGACTGATCTTCCCGATTCTCCCTTCCACAGTGCAGGTAATGGGTCTCTATCATGCGCAGCAGGTGCTTCCGGCAGTCTGCATAATCGGCCCTGGACTGAGGATCCTCGATTATTTCCAGGGGGGTGGGAAGGCAACCGAGGCGATGCTCGTCAGGCTGGCGGAACGTGAACTGCAGGGCAGGAAGACACGGGTCGCAAAAGCGATCGGCATGGCAGTGGTAAAGAAAAACCCCCGCAGCCTGAAGGCAAAGGCGGTCATGGGTTATGCGGCGCTGAGGGAAGCCGATACCAGGAAGGCTGAGGATATATTCACCGATATCTCCAGGCATGACGCGGAAGGGGAGGTGCTCGGGAAAGAGGGTCT
Organism: Geobacteraceae bacterium; assembly: GCA_041495805.1. Taxonomy (GTDB): domain Bacteria; phylum Desulfobacterota; class Desulfuromonadia; order Geobacterales; family Geobacteraceae; genus JBGQDJ01. The sequence goes on along the minus strand of JBGQDJ010000214.1, from coordinate 3,272 downwards.
GGCAGCGGTCTATAAAAAGCAGAACCAGAACGAGAAGGCGCTGCAGATGGTGCGCGATGTTGAGAAAAAGGCCCCTGAGCGTTCATATGTTCACGTGATCAAGGGTGACATTCTATACTCGCAGAACAGGAAAGCGGAAGCGGAGACGGAATACCGGACGGCCGTCGACAAGAAGGTTGCCGAACCTTATCACGATGCTGTCCGTTATAATCAGCTGGGCCGCTTCTACGCAACTTCACATAAGAACAAGGAGGCCCAAAAGCTCTATGAAAAGGCGGTTGCCATAGACCCGTATTATGTGGAAGGAACGACGAACAAGGGCTTAAGCTACGAAAAGGAGGGGAAATGGGACCAGGCGCTCAAGTCGTATCAGCAGGCGCTGGTGGTGGATAAAAATGATCTCTATGCGGGTGTGCTGGCCAAAAGGGCTCAGGAGATGCTCGCCCTTCAGAAGGATACGGAACGGAAGAAGAGGATGGACCAGCTTATAAAGGACCTGGTGACAAGATTCAATAGCCAGAAGGGTGAAAAACCTCCCGAAGACACATGGACTTCCCGCCCGATGATACTCACCTTTGTCGATTTCGAGGAAAAGGGGGGCCTGTCGGAAAGGGAAGGTTTTTCCACAATAATAACGTCGGAGCTTACCTCGGACCTCAATTCCTCCGGGAGGGTCAAGGTGGTTGAGCGTCTCCTCATGGAAAGGCTTCTGGAGGAGTTGAACCTGGGGAGTTCCGAGCTTGCGAATCCGGAGACTGCGCTGAAGCTCGGCAAGGTGCTCGCGGCAAAGCTTATCGGTACCGGCTCGCTCTATAATCTCCCCCAGGAGACCGTTTTCACCTTCAGACTGATTGATACCGAGACCTCCGAGATTCCGCAGCTCACAACGAAACAATTGGGCCCCCGCTCTTCTCTGGACAAGGAGTTGTTCAGCCTCAACCGGGAGATACTGAAAACGGTGATATCAAAGTATCCTCTGCGTGGTTACCTGGTGAAGGTTACGGGAGAAGGCGCCATGATCAATCTCGGGTCGCGGCAGGGAGTTGTTCCCGGGACCAGGTTCGACGTAGTGGAAGAGGGGGAAACGATGCTATTCAAGGGGAAGACCCTGCACTCCTCTCCCAAGAGTGTCGGCCAGGTGGAGGTGCTGCGGGTTGAGCCGGATATCTCCCATGTGAAGTTCATCAGCCGGCAGAGGCCACTCAAGGCGGACGACAAGATACAGGAGCGGGTAAATGAGACTGCCGCGATATAGGGGGAATACTATTCTGAGAGCTCTTGCGCCGTTATTCTGCATCCTGCTGATGCATCTATTCCTGTCATCATGCGCCACAGAGCCGCTCCGTGACGACCAGGCAAAGGGGTTGGCGGTGTGGGACATGGAGGATATGAGCCCCGGGAGCTCCCGTATCGATATCGGTGAGCTCCTGTCGGCGCGGGTTGTCGAGGTTTTGAAGAACAGAGGTGATTATACCGTGGTGGAGAGGACGCGGATTCTCCGCGTCCTCGAAGAGCTCCGCATTGGCTCATCATCCCTGGCTGATGAAGAGACCCGGCTCAGGGTCGGCAAGCTGGTAGGTGCGCGGTTCATGGTATTTGGCGGATACCAGATCATCGGCAAAAAGATGCGGCTGGACATCAGGCTGGTGGAGGTCGAGACGGGAAAGGTGCTCAAGGCCGTCCAGAAAACAACTGCATCAAGCGATATCTCCGGATGGATGGATGCGGCCGGAAAGGCCGCGGCGGAACTTTGAAGCAAAGACGAAGGATATCGCGCAACGCCACAAAATTACAAAGGTATAGATCGAGTACATCGATCCGGGGGGGCAGTTTAAGATGGACTTCTTGAATGAGAGAGAGAAATGGCATCCAATGTCGGGGATTGACCCCGCCGGCTCCCCTTACCCCACCAGTCCCGTATTTAATGTGCACAGACTAAATATCCAATTTGCGTAGATCACCGGTTCATGCGCGCGCGTGAACTGATCAATAACATCGTTAGATACTGAAGAAAGGCATCAATGACAAGCCAGAAAAAGGTCATTTCGGTTATCGGAGCTTTGACGCTACTCTTTCCATCCGCGGCATTCGCAGACGGCGGTGGTCCGCTCCTACTTATCTTCAACTTCCTTGCATTCCTCTATGGCAGCATCCTTATCATCCTTGTTGAGTGGTTTCTATATGTTCGATTAGCGGCCGTTCCAAGAGAATTGGCTTTTTTTGATGCTCTGGTCACCAACATACTATCAACACTTGTCGTGGGGTTCGGGTTCCCGTTCGTGATTGGTTTCATTGGCTACTTAGGCAGTGTTGTGTCTCCGGAGGTTGGCGAGGTGTCCATGGCTCTTGGAACTTGGGTATACGAGAACATGAAGTATCCGAAATTGTCATTCTCGATGACAGCCTTATGGTTGATTGTGACGTTTTTCTTGACCGTGAGATACGAGGCAAAAATTATACGCAACCGCTGGGCCGGCCGGGAATTTACAGGCAAGATAAGACCAGAGAAATTGAGCTGGTACTGCAACAGCATTACTTACGCAGGACTATTCATTTTTTTCCTTGTTGCATGGGTTTTCGAGAAAAATCATATCTAACCAGGAAGATGCACCTGACCAAAAAGCCGTCAGGTGATCTCCCACGACGTTATCCGGAGAATAGATGCCAAAACGATCAAATACTTTTCAACGTCTCGTTGCGGCGGTGCATTCCGATCTTGAGGGATGGAAGGTCACGGAGTCAACCTTTCTTCGTGACTCAGTGACTGGCGAAGAACGTGAAGTTGACATAGTGGCTACGACCACGATTGGCGGATATGAGCTTGTCCTCTGTATAGAATGCAGGGACCACGAAAGGGCTGCAGATGTCTGCTGGGTTGAAGGTATGGCAAAGAAACATGAACATCTTTCGACCTCGAAGCTTGTACTTTGGTCACGGAGCGGGTTTACAAAACCGGCGATCAGAAAGGCCAAGGCCCTTAAAATTGATACAGTCCTGCAAGGAGAATTAGCTGATAAGAAGTGGGCTGAACTCGCTAAGGCCTTCGTGAAAGGCAGGTTTAAATACGTACAGCCGAAATTTATAGCTTTTGTTGATGTTGAGCTTAGTAGTGGCAAGCGGGAAAGGTTCCAGCCGTGTGATCATCTAGCGCTTGGAGACGAAAATATACCTGGGGAACCTGAGATCGGGAAAATTCTTCCCACTATTTACGCGATGCCTGAAATTCGAACGGCAGTGCTAGACCATGCCCCTGTCGGAGACGCCAACTTTTA
>JBGQDJ010000213.1:0-5438 GCA_041495805.1 Geobacteraceae bacterium | reverse complement strand
CAAAGCCCCGGCAGCCCAGGCGTTACCATCATCCAAACCGCTGAAAGCAAGCAAACCAAAGCCTGTCGCGGTTGCTGCCGGGAAAGATGATAAAATTGCCAAGCCGGCCGTTGCCGAGAAGCTAACAGCAATAAATGGAGCATACACCCTTCTGGCCGGTGAATTTCCATCGGAACGGGAGAGTGAAAACGCCCGGTTTAAACTGGAAAAGCAGGGCATCACCAATTTCCACGTCAGGAAGATTAAAAAAACCGAGACCATGCACCGGCTGTTCCTGGCGGATTTCGACAGTCATGATGCCGCCGATACGGAATTGCGGAAACTGCGGCCGCATACCAACAGCGCCTTCATTATGAATGAAAATGGCAGGTATGCTGTTTATGCGGGTTCATATCTGCACGAAAGTGGAGCCGCAGTGGAGCAGAAGCGCCTTGCCCGAAAAGGGGTCAAGCTGACCCTGAAGATGGTAAAGGTATCGCTCCCCATAAACGAACTTACGGCCGGGTCATTTCCCGGCATGGAAGACGCCAAAAAAGAGGCGAACCGCCTTAAAAAGAAGGGGATCGTTGTCAGGGTCATAAAGACCGGGCAATAGAAGAGGTAACATGGCTGAGAAAGTAACCCTGAAACTGACCGCCGCCGCGGCCGCGTACGCCGGCAAGGATGCCCCCAGGGATACAAAATTGCAGGCGGCGCGGGGAGAGATCACCGTTTCCGGTAACGACCTGGTGACGCTCCAATATTTCCTTGCCCATGATTCCGATCCGGAGGTGCGCTCAGCGGCCATCCAGAGCCTGCGCGCCATGACGGAACCGCAGGTGCTTGACATTGCCGACTCCGCCGGCGTCCACCCGAAGATTCTTGATGTGCTTGCGCGTCTCCACTACCCGAATCAGGCTATAGCGGAGAAACTCCTCTCCCACCCCTCTATCGATATCCTGACTACCGCTTTTCTTGCGGAAAAACAGGCTGAGATGGCAGCGTATGCCGAACCGCTCCCATTGCCCGACCGGGAAGAAGCGGAAGAGGAAGATGCCGGGGCGATTGAAGAAAACGAAGAACTGGATGAGGAGAGTGAGGAATTCAAGTCGAAGTATCAGCTCTCCATGAAGATGGATATTTCGGAAAAGATGAAAGTTGCGCTAGTCGGCGACAAGGAATGGCGGACGCTGATGATAAAGGACTCGAACAGACTGGTCTCCACGTCGGTGATAAAAAATCCGCGGATATCCGAGGCGGAGATCCTGGCCATTGTCAGCACAGCCATTCAGAACGATGAAATAATGCGGATGATCTGCGCTAACAAGGAGTGGGTCAAGAACTACCAGATTCGCAAGGCCCTTGTCATGAATTGCAAAACCCCTCTCCCGGCTGCGCTCCGCTTCTTGGCAACCTTGACAGACAAGGACCTTGCCTCTCTTGCCAAGAGCAAAAATGTTTCCAGCGTAATTTCAGGGCAGGCGCGCAGACAGCTTATGAACAAAAAGAGGCAATAACAGGCTTGAACAGGAGGAAAGACCCATGGCGCTGATAAACCATACGAAATGCGAAATAAACGCCAAAATAGTCTATTACGGTCCGGGATTGTCAGGAAAAGGCACTAACCTGAATTATATTTACCGGAAGCTGAAACCCGAGAACCGCGGCAAGCTCAAAACCATGAATATCGAGAAGAACCGTATGCTCTTCTTTGATTTTGCTCCGGCCGGGCAAGCAAAAGTGGGTGAGTATAACGTACGCTTTCACGTCTACTCGATCATCGGCGAGGTTGCGGGAGACACCGCATGGAAAATGGTCCTGAAAGGGGCCGACGGTCTGGTCTTTGTTGCGGATTCAGCACCGGAAAGGATGCAGGCCAACATCGAAAGCCTTGAAAATCTGCGCAAGATATTGCGGGGTTACGGCATGAGCATCAAGGATCTGCCGGGGGTGTTGCAGTGCAACAAACGCGACACTGATAACGCCCTCCCCATGGATGAGATGGTGAACAACCTGAATTACGGCGGGTTCACCGTTATGCCGACTGTTGCAGGCAAAGGTGAAGGAATCCTCGAATCCCTGTTCAGTCTGATGAAAAGGGTGCTCGGAAATCTGCGGGAAAGCGGACATGAAGTGGAAAAAGAGCCCGAGCAGGTTGCCGGTATTGCTGAGGCCGCGCCTGTCTTGAAGAAGGAAGAACCTCCCGTGACGGAACCGGCCTCTATTGCACCTGAGGAGGAGCCACCCGCGGTTCCGGCAGTTACAGCGGAAGCCGGGATTGACGCCGCTCCCCAGTCGGACGTCGCAGCCGGCTCAGCCGAGGTCATGGAACCGGTGATCGAAATAGCCGGTGAACCTGAATCTCTTGCCGGAGGCCGTCTGCGGCTACCGCTCAACATAAGGGTTGGCGGTCTGGTGAAGAAAGTATCGGTGATGGTTACGGTTGGACTGGAGTTGGAATAACAGACCAGCATCTGTTATTACCTGACTTCATACAGCACACTATTTCTCCCAGCCAAACCGTGCCTCGGATTATTCTTCGTAGGCAACAACCCTGACCAGTCCGATGGTTTCGCCCTTGTCGTCGGTGGTGGGGGAATCACTTACGGAGATTACCTTCCCGACGCCATTGCCGGCCAGGAAATCGTTGACCACGTCATCAAGCCGCTTCAGCTCCTGCATGGTCTTCATGGGACGTATCTCCATCCCGAATGATTTTACCTTTACAGCCATAAGTCACCTCCCTGAGAATCAGGAAAAGGTATTCGCTCGCTTCGTTCTCAGGTAAAGGTAAAGAAAATTCTTATTCTTTACCTTTACCTGAACCTCTTCCTGTTTGTCCCTACTGCACCTGTACAACTTCCTTCACACCGGGGACCTTTTCCATCAGTGTCCGTTCTATTCCCATCTTCAGGGTCATGGTGGACATGGGGCAGTGGCCACATGCGCCGACCAGCTTCACCTTCACAATGCCGTCGTCGGTCACCTCGATCAGTTCCACATCCCCTCCGTCCGCCTGCAGGGCGGGGCGGATCGTCTCCAGGACTTCTTTCACTTCATTAAGCATCTTGATTCTCCTTTGTTTTATTTTTTGTTTTTTCTCCCCGGCACGCCGGGCTTCGTCAACGGCAGCGGGTCGAGAATCGTATTCAGAGACTCCTCGGAAAGGAGTTCGCGGGATATGATGATCTCCCTGATGCTGCGCCCTGTCTTCATCGTCTCCTTTGCCACTTCCGCGGTCGCCGCATAACCTATATGCGGAGCGAGGACAGTGGCAAGACCAACTGATTCCTCCATATATTTCATGCAGCGAGACTCATTGGCGGTTATCCCTTCGATGCACGATACCGTCAGTTCGTGGATGACGTTCTTCAATATCTCCATGGTAAATATCAGGTTGAAGGCGATCACCGGCATCATTACATTCAGTTCAAGCTGTCCCGCCTGGGCGGCCATTGTGATAGCAGTGTCCGCCCCTATCACCTGGAAGGCAACCATATTTGCAACCTCGGCCATTACCGGATTCACCTTGCCGGGCATAATGGATGAGCCGGGCTGGCGGGATGGCAGGTTGATCTCGTTCAGTCCGGTCCTGGGTCCCGAAGAGAGAAGCCGAAGGTCGTTGGCAATCCTTATCAGATTGACCGCTACACCCTTTAGAGCGGAACTCAAGGAGACGAAGGGGTCCATATTCTGGGTAGTCTCAACCAGGTCTGTCGCCCGAAAAACCGGGAAGCCTGATTCCCTGGCTATCTCAGCCACCACCAGGTCGATGTAGCGCTCTTCGGCATTCATGCCTGTCCCGACCGCGGTCCCGCCAATCCCCAATTCACGGAGCGATGAAAGGCTATTCCCGATCCCTCGCAGATTCTTGTCGATTGCTATTCCATATGCCTCGAACTCCTGGCCGAGGCGAATCGGCACGGCGTCCTGGAGATGGGTGCGGCCTGACTTGAGGATGAGGTCGAATTCTTTCCCCTTCCCGTGCAGGGCTTCGCCGAGCGCGGCAATTTCCGGAATGAGCCGGTCGAGCATGAACAGGGAGGCGAGCCGCATTGCCGTGGGGAAAACGTCATTGGTTGACTGGGCCATGTTGACATGGTCATTGGGATGCACCCTGTCGTATACCCCCTTGACACCGCCGAGTATCTCCCCTGCCCGGTTCGCCAGAACCTCGTTGACGTTCATGTTATGGGAGGTGCCTGCCCCGGCCTGGAAGGGGTCCACCACGAACTCCCCGGCAAATGCCCCCGACAGCGCCTCGTCGGCGGCCCTGACTATTGCTTCGCCGATTTCGGCGGGGAGACGGCCGGTCTCCATGTTGGCGATCGCCGCGCACTTCTTGATGATGACCGTCCCCCAGACCAGCGCAGGGTGCGGTTTCAGCCCGGAGATGGGGAAATTGGCCACCGCCCGCGCGGTCTGCGCCCCATAATAGGCGTCAATCGGAACCTCCACCGTGCCGAGGGTATCTTTTTCAATGCGCGTAGTCATAATAATTTCAGGTCATAGGCTGAAGGCTGAAGACTGAAGGTAAACTTCCCTCATCCCTCATCCCTCTCAGCCCTTCTTCAGCTGATTGAACTTTTCCGTTATCACCCGCAGGTGCTCCAACTCTTCATCGCGCAGTGTCAACAGCATGCTCTTGCCGTTCGGATCAGCGGTTTTTTCGGCCAGCTCTTCATAGAAGGCAATCCCCTTTTTTTCGATATCCATGCCGATTTCCAGGGCCTCAAGGTCGCCGGTTGTAAAACCGACGCGCGACTCGCCGGGGACATCCCCCTCCAGGGAGATTGTGGAGCCGCCGTAAAAGACCCAGCGTCCTCCCTCTTCCAGGGCATTATAGAGTTCGGAGAGCTTCAGATAGTGCACTTCCTCGGTCTTGGCCAGCCAGCGAAAGATGCGCTTCCCCCCCAGGTCGAAGGTCTTCTGTTCCGCTCCGGTATAAAAATCGAATGTATCTTTTTCAATCTCCATGGCGCGCATGATGGCGTCAAGCATCTCTTTTCTGTTTTCGCTCACGACTCCTCCTCGTGCATCAATTTATTAAGGGGAAACAACTCTTCCACGCTGGTGGCGAGAAAGACCGCGCTTCCCAGGTCGGCGGGGAGACGCAGGTCTATATCGTATCTGTCGCCGATAAAAAGGCATTCTTCGGGCTTTCTGCCGATTGTCCGATAAACCTTTTCCAGGGCATCCGTGTCCGGTTTGGGCAGCCAGGAATCCTCGATGGTCAGGATCTGCCTGAACAGTCCGGCGACACCGATTATTTCCATGACACGGTTCGACAGTATGCGGTTGTTGTTGGTGTAAATCGCGAGATCGAATCTGCTCCCAAGTGATTGCAATAGCGTTATCACCCTCTCATCCCTGGAAAGAAAGCGCTCCGGCCTGATCTCATCGGCAAAACGCCGATGCAGTTCCCGGAGATCGCCTCCCAGTTCCATGCAGGCATGGCT
>JBGQDJ010000212.1:0-5448 GCA_041495805.1 Geobacteraceae bacterium | reverse complement strand
CCCCCTCTTCCACTGCTTGATCACTCTGATGATGTCAACCCCCTCAATGACAATGTCACAGAAAATTTCATAAAAATATTTTATGCAAACAATAATTGTGGTATATGTGTGCAAAATATAAGAAGCCTGTGAAAAGTGGCGAATGAATCGCGGCTGATTCTCAAACCTGGGCAAAAAGGTACCAAGCAACTGATGGAAAAGTTCGGTGATGCTTTGGTCTGCGTCCGGTTCCGGTATGATGCAAAGTTACGTCAGCGACTGAAGACAATAGAGTTGATTGTCGAAAGAACTGACTGCACGCCACCACCGCCGAAGTACACCGCTGACTGTCTGGTTCCTCTTCGCATCGAAGGTTACGAAACGGAACTGAGGGCAAAGGCAAAAGCGGCAGGTGATAGATGGAATCCGGAGAAGCGGCTCTGGTATGTGAGATATGGCAGAATTTCCGGCACTACGCTGGAAAAGCATATACATATAGATGAAAGTGGATAAGCGCGTAAAAAGGGAAAAGCATCTACCTGTATATGCATAAAAGTCATCTACATATATATGCTTTCATCTACAGGTAGATGCATGTATATACAGGTAGATGCCGGTTTCTAACCGATCAATATTATTCGTTGTGCGGAAAAGGAGATGGATATGTATTGGCTGAAATTGAGCAACTTGCTGCTTCTGCTCGGGGCAACAGCATGGCTTGTCAAGACACCAGATTGGGAGCCCATGCTTGCATTCATTGGTTTTTTAACGGCCTTTCTCGTGCAAGACATAAAGGAATTCAGAAAAGCAAATTTGAATAAAAGCATCCTCAACCACGATAAGGAGAATTTCAAGGAATACGACCTTATTCTGCAAGGTACAGAGCTGCTAGACGAATTAAACAATGGCATTTACAATCTTAGAACTGACATGGGATTTACCAAAAAACTCTGGCGCTTTCTTCGAAAAGCGGAACAAATAGAGGGCGAGTTTAACGACAAAGATATTCAGAAGTCATTCTCAGTAGCAGTTGACAATCTTAAAAACCTTAGTAGCTTTCTGGCTAAACATTTTTTTGTTCCGAATGAAGGGGTAGACAAAGTCTCGGAAGGTGAGTTCCTGCTGTACCTCTATCCAGAACTTAAAAATTCAAATGAGCCAGACAAGAGAAAAATTTATAAAGATCGAGAAGAAGAGTTGCATATGATCATCGATCAAGTCATCAAGTCTTATGAAAGCTACAGAAAATTAATAAAAAAGAAGATGCTAATCTGATACACCCAACGAAGCGCGGCAGCCGGTCAGCGCGGTAATCCGCGCCGCCGCTGCGCTCTCCCACGTTATGTGCGAGGTAACATATGATTTCAAAGATGTTTAAGTTCATCTTTACTTGCCTTTTCTTTTGCAACCTTCTCACAAGCTGCTATAACTGGCCAGAGGAAGTTAATGTCGCTTCAATTGCAGCATCTACAGATTGGCGGATTGAACAAAGATGTGGATATGAAGGCTGCGGTCCACTTGTAGATTTCTTGATCAGTAATGATCTCCAAGTGAGGGTAGAACCGAATAATAGTAATAAAGAAGGCATTTGCACCATAGCTGTCACTTTTATAACTCCAGAAAAATCAAAATATACCTTTACACCCTCTGGCTCCAGTTTGAAGTTAGCAAATGGAAAATCAGTGATATCTCATGATTTTACATGTTCACATGCAATTTATAGCACCATAGCCTTCAAATCTGATAACTATCTAAAGGTACCTATTACACTGAATGGTGATGTAAACAAAGGCTGGCGATATGATTGCTTTATTCTGTATTTTGATACTACCCCCCCCCAAATTGGAGAGTTGTATACACTAAATTTAGACGGTCTAAAAAAAGATGGAGAACAGGTTGCAATCCCACTTCTCCACTTCTCTAAAGGTTTGCGGTAGATAGAAAGGCAAGGCGATTTATGAGCACGAAAATTAAATACACCGATGAGCCATTGGGCGAGATCAAAATTGTTCCTGACTTCCTCCCTTCTCCCGCAGAATTGGCGTTTCGCGAGGAATCAGTCAAGGTGACAATCTCACTCAGCAAGAAGAGCGTTGAGTTTTTCAAAGATGAAGCATCCAAGCATCATACGCAATATCAGCGCATGATCCGGCAATTACTTGATACGTATGCGGATGTGCAATCAGGGCAGCGAACCAAACGCTCAACGCGGGCCGTCAAAAAACAGGCGGCCGGTTAACTCGAAACCGTTGTAGTTAAACCCATTACCTGTCACCTATTGCCTGTCGCTTTGTATGCCCACCAGACCATTCCTAGACCCAACAGGAACATGGGAAAGCTCAGCATCTGCCCCATGGAAAAGTGCCCGATGATGAAGCCCAGTTGCTGGTCCGGTTCGCGAAAAAATTCGACTATAAAACGAAAGAGGCCGTAAAGTGCGACGAAAGTCCAGAATATGACCCCCGCCGGACGTTCTCTGCGTCCCAAAGTCCACAAGATCAGATAAGTCACCGGCCCCTCGAGAATGGCCTCGTAGAGCTGTGAAGGGTGGCGAGGCAGGTTCCCCCCCGTGGGAAAGACCATTCCCCATGGCATATCGGTGACACGTCCATAAAGCTCGCCGTTGATGAAGTTGCCTAACCTTCCCAGCCCCAGACCGATCGGGGTTGCCAGAGCGGCGATGTCGGCCATCCGGAAGAACGGAACCTTTTTCTTCCTGGCGAAATAAAGACCTGCCAGGATCGCTCCCGCCAGGCCGCCATGGAAAGACATCCCCCCTTCCCATACGGCGAAAACCTTGAGAGGGTGATCGATATAATAGGCCAGGTTATAGAAAAGAATATAGCCTGTACGGCCTCCAAGGATTATCCCCATCGCCACGGTAAAAACAGAATCGGCCACGTCGTCCCTAGTCAATCCGATCTTCATTCGTTTTACACCCGCAAGAATAACAAAATACGCGGAAATGAAGCCGATGATATACATCAGGCCGTACCAGCGAAATTCGAGCGGGCCGAGGCGTAAGAAAACAGGGTCTATGTGCGGCATAATCATTTTGATATCCCAGTAGTCAATTTATCCAAGAAAGAGCATTTGACTCACACGAAGCCACGAAGCCACAAAGATATTATTGTATTGCCCAAGTTTGAACCTGTTAACAAAAAGGTGATCGTACGAGTCAAGATAAAATCTATTTTACTTTGTGATCTTTGTGGCTTTGTGTGATACCCGCCGTTTTTTGGTTTCCTGCAAACGTAGCAGTTAATGCGCCGGGTGTCAATCGCCGGGAGAGCCGATTCCGTTTCAAAGTCACAAGTCACTTGTCACCGGTGACGGGTCATCTCCACCGCTCTTCGGGCAAACAAAGGGTTGACAAATACCCCCTCCGGGATTATAAAATTCATCTAAATCCTCGTTAGGACGAGGCGTTTGCACAAACAGAGGCTATTGCCCAGAAACGTCGAAAGACGCCAATGCGGTATACCAGGTTCAGTCGGATTAAGGCTTTACCTAATGTAGCTGGTAGTTGAATACCTACGTTGTGCTCTGCCGAAACTCAACCAGGGGGAAACTGCGCCGCTCTGCGTGAAAGGCCCTTTTCCCCCGAAAGGGCCTTTTTCTTTCGGAGTTGTCCATGAATATCATAATGAGCGAGCTCTACCTGAGCGCCATACTCGGCAAGACCGTCATTGACGAACTGGGGAGGGAAATCGGCAAACTCCACGATCTCGTCATGGTTCCCGGAGCTGTCTTTCCGCAGGTCTCACATCTTCTGGTCAGAAGGCGTAAAGAGAAACTTTCAGTCCCCTGGCAAGATGTCTCCCTTTTCAACCCTTTCGTCATTTCCATACATGGCACGCCCGAAGTAATACCGGCTTATATCCCGAAGGAAGGGGACATCCTCGTCAAGCGGGACATACTCGACCGACAGATAGTCGATGTTAACGGCGCCAAGGTAGTTCGGGTAAACGATCTGAAGCTAGGGGGGCACCAGGACTTTCTTTGCATATTTTCCGTGGATATAGGTTTCAGGGGCCTGTTGCGGCGCCTCGGCTACGAAAAGCTTTGGGAAAAGCTGGCCCGGGGGCTCCACAAGGAACTCCCCCATCAGGAAATCAGCTGGGAATATGTGCAGCCCCTGGAAATGAACCTTTCCATGCTCACCCTCACCATGGCCAGGGATCAGCTGGCGGAGATGCACCCCGCGGACATCGCCCACATCATATCACAGATATCCCACCAGCATATCAAGACCGTTCTCACCTCGCTGGACACCGAGACAGCCGGAGAGGCGATCCATGAGCTGGAACCCGAACTCAGGAGCAGGGTAATAAGCCAGATGGACAGCGAACAGGCCTCGGACATACTGGAAGAGATGGAGCCGGACGAAGCGGCCGACGTCCTTGGGGACCTTTCCGATGAAAAGGCCCAGGAACTGCTCGGGCTTATGGATGAAGAGGAGGCCGAGGAAATTCAGGAACTCTTGGAACATGAAGAAGATACCGCGGGCGGCCTTATGAACAGTGAATACGTGGCCATTGCAGCGGATTTGACCGTGGCTGACGCGCTCAAGGAAATCAGGCTCCTGGCGCCTGATATAGAAACCGTCTACTATGCATATGTAGTGGACCTGGAGGAGATACTCCTCGGGGTGGTAAGCCTGAAAGAGCTCCTGATCCATCCTCCCGACACCATAATTGCGGAGATCATGACGGAGAACCTGAAGACGGTCGATGTGGAATCCACACCGGAAAATATTCTCGAAATAATTGCAAAGTACAATCTGATTGCCGTTCCGGTTCTGGATATGGAAGGGAAAATGGCAGGCATCGTCACTGTTGACGATATTCTGGAACTGTTTTTGCCATATGCATTGCGTCGGCGACGTTACCACCATTAAAGCAGCGGATAGCGGATAGCGATTAGAGTTTGTTACTATACGCTAAACGCTAAGCGCTATACGCTGAAATAGAAGGTTGCACCCATGTTCACCGGCATAAGCCTTGTAAAACTCTTTAAACCGATCCGCGAGGTATCCAGGAAGAATATCCTCCTTTTCCTTGCCATACTCGGACCGGGAATTATCACCGCCAACGTGGACAACGACGCAGGGGGGATTACCACCTATTCGCTGGCGGGCGCCCACTTCGGCTATTCGCTTCTGTGGGTTATGCTCCCCACGACCATCGCCCTCGTGGTTATCCAGGAGATGTGCGCCCGGATGGGAGCGGTAACCGGCAAGGGGTTGTCGGACCTCATCCGCGAGTCATTCGGGGTGAAGGTCACTTTCTATGTCATGATCGCCCTTTTGCTGACCAATATGGGGAACTCGGTCTCCGAATTCGCCGGCATCGCCGCCAGCCTGGAGATATTCGGCGTCAGCAAATATATTTCAGTCCCGATAAGCGCAATTTTTGTCTGGCTTCTGGTGGTAAAAGGCTCTTACAAATTCGTGGAAAAGGTCTTTCT
>JBGQDJ010000211.1:0-5459 GCA_041495805.1 Geobacteraceae bacterium | reverse complement strand
GGGGCAGCGCGCCATCCCATAAGCAATGACATTTACGGGATGAATTTCGCCGACGAACAGCTTGCCGCGGAGTTCCATCTGCCGGTGCGCCGCTGGGGGGGGAACTCCACTTCCCGCTACAACTGGCAGACAAGCATGTATAACACCGGCAGCGACTGGTACTTTGAAAACATCCCCGACGGCTCCGCCGTTGCAGACGGATCAGCCTCCGACCGATTTGTGGACCAGGACCGCCGCACCGGGACGAAGACCCTGATGACCGTGCCCCTCATCGGATGGACGCCAAAGAGCGACAGTTCGCGCGGGCATCCATATGCCTGCGGTTTTAAGGTTTCGATTTACGGGACACAACAATATACCGACAACCCTTGGGATACCGACTGCGGCAATGGAGTTGATCCTCATGGTTCAATTATTGCCGGCAACAACCCCACCGATACCAGCACGGCAATCGATCCTGACTTCGTCTCAGGATGGATAAGCCATCTCACCGGGAAATACGGCACCGCGTCAAAGGGTGGGGTCACATACTATGACCTCGACAACGAACCGATGTTGTGGAACAGCACCCATCGCGACGTGCATCCTCTGCCGACCTCCTACGACGAAATGCGGGATCGAACATATGAGTACGCTGCGGCGATCAAAGCAGCCGATTCATCTGCGAAAACGCTCGGCCCGGTCCTTTGGGGGTGGACAGCGTATTGGTACTCTGCCGCCGATGCCGCGGCCGGAGAAGATTGGTGGAACAGCCGGCCGGACCGGAAAGCCCATGGAGACATCCCTTTTGTTCCCTGGTACCTCCAGCAGATGAAGAGTTACGAGCAGCAGCACGGCGTACGCATCCTCGACTATCTCGATCTTCACAATTATCCTCAGTCCGGCGTTGCGCTCACGTCGGCAGGAAATGCCGCAACTCAAGCTTTGCGCCTCCGCTCAACCCGCTCTCTGTGGGACCCCTCTTACACGGATGAAAGCTGGATTAACGACAAAGTGCGCCTGATTCCGCGAATGCGGGAGTGGGTAAGCACCAACTATCCCGGTACAAAGCTGGCAATCACCGAATACAACTGGGGTGGTCTTGAAAGCATCAATGGCGCGCTGGCCCAGGCTGACGTGCTCGGTATTTTTGGCCGCGAGGGGCTCGATATCGGCACTATCTGGGGACCGCCGGAATCGGCACAGCCCGGCGCCTACGCCTTTCGTATCTATCGCAACTACGACGGCGCAGGCCATGTCTTTGGCGATACCAGTGTCCAGTCATCCAGCTCCGACCAGGACAAGGTGGCGGTGTACGCAGCCCAGCGCGGCGACGACAATGCCCTTACTGCGGTGGTAATCAACAAGACCGGCAGCAGCCAGACCAGTACAGTCACCCTGTCCGGGTTTACCCCGCAGTCAACAGCCGGCGTCTATCGCTACAGTCCCACAAATCTGGCAGCGATAGAGCATCCGGCAGATCAGCCCCTGACCGCAAGCGGATTCACCGCCACCTTCCCAGCCAACTCAATCACCCTTTATGTAATTCCCTCCACGGTAAGCGGCAACCGGACCCTGACCATCGACAGAACAGGGTCAGGTAGCGGCAGTGTGAGCGCCGATCCCGGCGGTATCGTCTGGAACGGCAATACGGGCACGGCCGGCTACCCGGACGGGACTTTCATCACACTGACCGCATCTCCCCTGGCCGGCTCCGGCTCCGCCTTCAACGGATGGTCCGGTGCATGCAGTGGGGAGTCAAATCCCTGCACATTTGCCATCTCTTCCGACACTTCCGTTAATGCTCGGTTTGACCTTATCACCGATTTCACGGCAGTTCCGACATCCGACCCGGTACCGATTTACGTATGCTTCAGTGATGCATCTAATAACAATCCGTCATCATGGCTCTGGGATTTAGGAGACGGGGGAAGCGCCGACACCCGGAACCCCTGCCATGCCTATATATCGGCGGGGAATTATGGTGTTTCGCTGACATCCTCAGGGGGAGGCGGCGAGGCGACCAGGACAATAAGCAATTACATCAATGCTTCGGCCTGCGCAAACAAACCTGCAAGGATCTCGGGCGGCTCTTCTTTCACCGACATCCAGAGCGCATACGACAAATCTATCAACTACGATAAGATAGAGGCGCAGGCGCTGGTTTTCGATGGGGGGTTTACACTGGGCAACGACGCATCCGTAACCCTGGAGGGAGGATACATCTGCGACTATTCCACGAACCCCATGTCCTCAACTATTCATGGCCCACTGACCATCGGCGGCGGGTCGCTCACCCTTGACAGGGTCGTGATACAGTAACCCGCCATGAGGCATAACTGGCAGGTATTGCCGAACTGTTAATCGGCCTGCGTTTAGGGCGGCAGCTTTGTTAGAGAATTAAAGCTTGTAATTTTTCAAAAAAATTGCCATATTAAAGCAACATCAAGACGGGCGGAAGCCCGTCTTTTTATTTGCGGCAACGCAAAAATCGGTAATAAAAAGGGGTCGGAAATAATGCAGGAAAAGATCAGAAACATCGCCATTATCGCCCACGTGGACCACGGCAAGACCACACTGGTGGACGCCATGCTCCGCCATGCAGGGGTTTTCCGTGACAATGAAGTCATCACCGAGCGGGTGATGGATTCCAACGACCTGGAAAAGGAGCGCGGCATCACTATCCTTGCCAAGAACCTGTCGGTCCACCACGGCCGCTACAAGATAAATATCGTCGATACCCCTGGACATGCCGATTTCGGCGGCGAGGTGGAACGGGTCCTGAAGATGGTCGATTCTGTACTCCTGCTGGTGGACGCCCTTGACGGCCCCATGCCCCAGACCCGATTCGTCCTGAAGAAATCTCTCGACCTGGGGCTTAAGCCGATCGTGGTGATCAACAAGATCGACCGCCCCGGCGCCCGTCCCACCGAGGTGCTGGACATGGTCTTCGACCTCTTCTGCGAGCTGAACGCAACGGACGACCAACTAGATTTCGCCGTCGTCTATACCAGCGCCAAGCTGGGATACGCCAAGCTCGACCTGGAGGCCGCCTCCTCCAGCATGGAGCCTCTCTTCGCGGTGATCGAGAGCAATGTCCGCCCCCCCCAGGGGGACCCGAACGCGCCGTTCCAGATGCTCGTCTCCCACATTGACTACAACGACTACATCGGCCGGATCGCCACAGGTAAGATTATCAACGGCCGGGTGAGCGCCGGGGAAACCATAGCGCTGGTGAAGCGCGACGGCAGCGTTGTCAAGGGGCGCATCTCCAGGCTTCTCGGCTACGAGGGGCTGAAGCAGGTGGAGATTGCCGATGCCTCCACCGGCGACATCGCCACCATTGCCGGCTTTGACGAGGTGGGGATCGGCGAGACCCTGGCAGCCGTGGACAATCCGGTGGCCCTTCCCTACGTTTCCATCGACGAGCCGACAATAGCCATGAACTTCATCGTCAACACCTCCCCTTTTGCAGGGAGGGAAGGAAAACTGGTCACATCGCGCAATATAAGGGAGCGCCTCGACAGGGAACTCCGCACCAATGTATCTCTAAGGGTGGAGGATACCTCTTCCCCGGATACCTTCAAGGTCTCAGGCAGAGGTGAACTCCACCTCTCCATTCTCATCGAGAACATGCGCCGGGAAGGGTTCGAGATGGCGGTCTCAAAGCCGGAGGTTATCTACCGCGAGATCGACGGGGAGCGGATGGAGCCGATGGAGTATCTCGTGGTGGACGTCCACGGCGAATACCAGGGGGTGATCATTGAAAGTATGGGGCCGCGCAAGGGGGAGATGGTCGCCATGAACCCGATGGGGGAGACGATCCGTCTGGAATTCATCATTCCTGCGAGGGGGCTGATAGGCCTGCGCGGGGAACTTTTGACCGATACCCGCGGCACCGCGGTGGTCACCCACACCTTCCACGAGTATGCCCCGTTCCGGGGGGAAATCCCGGGACGCAAAAACGGTGTGCTGACCGCCATGGAGCAGGGAGAAACCACTGCCTACTCCCTTGATGCCCTCCAGCCGCGCGGTTCACTCTTCGTAGGTCCCGGCACCGAGGTTTACGGCGGGATGATCATCGGCCAGCACTCCAAGGACAGTGATCTGGACGTGAACCCGTGCAAGGGGAAGAAGCTCACCAACGTCCGCGCCTCCGGCACCGATGACGCCATCAAACTCACCCCTCCGCGCATCCTCACTCTGGAGCAGGCGCTTGAGTTCATCGACGACGATGAGCTGGTCGAGGTAACCCCAAAATCGATCCGGCTTCGGAAGAAAGAACTTGACCCGAACAGGCGCAAGCGGGCGGCAAAAGGGTAGTAAGAGCTTGACAATTCTTCTCTTTTCCTCTAATTTCTGGTGAAGAAATGTCCAATTTCAGGAGCGTGCCATGCCCTTTCGAATTGTTTTATGCATCTGTTTTCTGGCCTTCCTGGCCGGTTGCACCACCACCAGGGAGGGTAACAAGACTGCCGCAACATACTTCAGTGAAGGCGAGGAACAATTCAGTAAAAAGAATTACGAAGAGTCCATCGCCCAGTGGAAAAAAGTTAAGGAATACGGCTCTGGCTCTCCTCAACTCTCTGCCATGGCCGATCTGAAGATCGCCGACGCACAGTTCGAAACAAAGAATTTCATCGAAGCAGCGGCAGCCTATGAGAGTTTCCGCAAGTTTCATCCCGACAACGACAAAGCGCCTTATTCGCTGTTTCGACTCGCTCTATGCAGCTACAATCAGATAAGCGGCATCGATACGGACCATACGCCGGTCACTAACGCCATTGCACAGTTCGAAAGCTTCCTCAAGGAGTATCCCAATTCGGAATATGCGGTCGAGGCGCGGGAGAAGCTGGCGGATTGCGTAACCAAGCAGGCGCAGTATGAAATCTACATCGGCAGGTTCTACTACCGTTTCGGGAAATACCCGGCAGCCATCAAACGACTGGAAGAGTGCATCGCCAGATATCCGAATTCAAAGGTAACGGACGAGGCATTTCTCTACCTGGAGAAGGCGTATTTCAAGAATGGCGATAAGGAAAGGGGCAAAGAAGCATTCAACCGCCTCTTCATCAAGTTCCCCACCAGCAAGTATCTTAAAGAGGCCAACAGCTACCTGAAATAATTTGAATGACGGCGGAAGAGAGAGAAGTCGTGAATAAGAAAAGCCCGGACCGCTTGCGCGTCCGGGCTTTTTTGTTGCTTTGAGGTATGATGGTTACTGCTTTTTTGTCTTCTCGTCCATAGCCTTGTTCAACAGCGCCACGGCCTCCTTGGAGGCGGCTATGGATGCGGTCAGGCTGTCCCTTGCCAAGTCGGGATTGTGAAAGCCGTCACTGTTCTCGGCTGTCCACCATTCCCACAGCACATGGGCCTCTTCGTGCTTCTCCCTTGCCTTGGCAAGTGTCGCCTCATCCACGCCAGCCCGCTTGGCCGCCGCATAGGTGTCGATCAACTGCCCCAGCCAGTACTCCGATTTG
>JBGQDJ010000210.1:0-5495 GCA_041495805.1 Geobacteraceae bacterium | reverse complement strand
CGAATGCTCGAGGATATCTTCGGGCTTGGCGTCGTGCACCTTCGGGAAGTCCGAGGCCATCAGCACGCCGCGGGGGAGGAAGCGTTTCTTCGGATCGTACGATTCATCCTCGAATACGCCCCAGGAAAGATAATTGCCCGGGCCCTTACCGATAGCGGCATGATCGAGATAATAGGGGGCGATGGCCATGACATCGGGAAGGAATACGCCGTCGATCCAGTTCTGCAACTCCTTGACGCGGAACAGGTAGTTCTTCATGTCGTCAACGGACGGCACATGGGTGACGCCACCCGGAGGGCTGGTCATGATCATCGGCTCCCTGCCGGCGAAGATGGCGCAGATCTGGGCTGCCTTTGCCTGCATCTGGAGGGCTTCCAGGTAGTGGGCGACGGCAAGGAGGTTCAGTTCGGGGGGGAGTTTGTATGTGGGATGACCCCAGTATGCATTGGCAAAGGGGCCGAGCTGGCCGGAATCGACAAACGCCTTGAGCTTGGTCTTGACTGCCTTGAGAGAAGCTTCCTTTGGCTCCGCCCTGAGCGCCGAAACGACATCGACGTAGTCGAGGGCGTTCAGATGGTAAAACCAGAGGATGTGTGAGTGAAGGAACTGCCCACCTTCGATCATGTTTCTGATAATACGGCCGTTGGAGGGGGGTTGCGCCTTGAAAGCGTCATCCATGCTCATGGAAGAGGCATGGCCGTGGGAAACGGGACAGACGCCGCATATGCGCTGTACGATGTGCCATGCGTCCCTGGGGTCCCTGTTCTGCAGGATGATCTCGAATCCACGGAAGAGCGTACCGGTTACCCAGGCGTCCTTTACCTGGCCTCCCTCGATTTCGACGTCGACCTTCATGTGTCCTTCAATTCTGGTAATCGGGTCTATAGTAATCCTGGCCATTATTTGTCACCTCCGTCATCGTGTCCTTTGAATCTGCCCGCGGCCTTTGTGCCCGCGGCATGTATCGCTACGCCGGCGACGGTCGCAACCGCGGCAACCGCACCGAGAGTGTCGGCGCCGATTTCAACACCTTTGAAGCCGGGAATCTTGATGCCGGGGAGCGGCTGGTAGAATCCGGCGAACTTGTCCACCCAGTTCCGCTCGGCGCAGCCGATGCAGGGGCCGCCGGCCTTTACGCACCAGCTTGTCCGGTCATTGTACTGGATCTTCGGGCATAACGAATTGGTCAAAGGCCCTTTGCACCCCATCTTGTAGAGGCAATACTGGAGGCCTTCTTCCTTGGAGCCGAATTTTTCCACGAACCTGCCGGCGTCGAAATGCGCCCGGCGCTCGCAGTTGTCGTGAATGTTCTGGCCATAGTACATGAGCGGTCTCCCCAGGGAGTCCAGCTCAGGGAGCTTGCCGAGTATGAGGTAGTTGACGATCACGCCGACCAGGAATTCCGGGTTGACTGGGCAGAGGTCGAGATTGACGAGAGGCTTGTCGATGCCGAGTTTTTTCATCGCCGCGCCTGTGCCGATAATCTGGGAAGGGTTCGGGTTCCCCGCAGGGACGCCGCCGTCGGTTGCACAGCTGCCAACCGCAAGAATCGCTACGGCTGGGCCCGCCATCTCCTTGAAGATATCGATCATCTCTTTGCCGCCGATAGTGCCGTGACCTTTTTTGGTCGGGAGGCCGCCTTCGATGATCAGGATGTAACCGCCGGCCTTTTTGGACTCTTCGAGTATTTCTTCGACTTGCTTGCCGTTGGCGGCCTGGAGAGTCTCGTTGTAGTCGAGGCTTACAATATCAAGGAGGATCTCGGCGGGACCCGGATAGGTCGCCTTGATGAAAGCCTCGGTGCATCCCGTATCGGCCGCGAAGTTGAGCCATACGACCGGCGGTCTCTTGGATGCTTTTTCCAGGGCCGCGGCAATCTTGGGGATGTGCAGCTCTGTGAGACCGAGGATAGCGGCGGTTGCGCCGCAGTACTTCAAAAAATCCCTTCTTTTGACACCACGGAACTCTAAGGCTTCAAGAAACTGGTTACTTACTTCGTCTTTCTTTCCCATAAGCTTCCTCCTTTTAAAATAACTGCTCGCCACAGTTTAGCCGAATACTCCGAAGTTACACGATATTGTTAGATTTTGTCACAGGAATACTTTTGTCAAAATCTGTTAACATTTATCATAATTAAGCAGATTGTCAAATAGATAATATTTCATGAAAAGTTAAAAATATAAGTCCGTCCAATTTAACGTTTCCGGGCAAATCTAAGCGGCTGGATGCGGGAGTTTTATGTCCAATGATTGCCTTAAAATGGAGAATAATGTTGATTCAAAGGGAGAGCAGCAGCATTTAGCGATGTATATCACAGCGCATAACGTTAGGCAAGATTTATTTCATGAATATTTGTTATTTTGAATAAATTCATTAAGCGTGCAACGAACCCCCGACTTGTCATCCCGTAGGGATCAGAATTAATCCGTTTCTGCTCCGTTGTAGAGAAGAATAACATCCACCTCGTCGCAGGCGGCAAGGGGCAGTTGTGCATCCTTAGTGGTTCTCTATGGGATCTCAGATTGTTTTATGCATCTGGCGAATTCTTCCGGGGTATTGATGTTGACAAGGGACCTTACGCCACCCGGAATTCGGGCGATTTCTTCTTCATCGACATAGCGAACGTTGAGGTCCGGATAAAAGTCATATATCCGGTGGTTCTCCAGTTCAAGAAGACGCTTCATCGGTTCGAGGCATGTCTTCCGGTAGATGGCAAACAGGGGCTCGAAGCAGTCACCGGTGCGGGGTACAACCGCATCGAACCCGTCGGCAAGTGAAGAGAGATGGCCAATCAGGGGGGAGCTGGGAAAGGGAATGTCGCACGAAGCGACGAAGATCAAATCTGTCTCCGCGACAAAGAGGCCGGTATAGAGACCTCCCAGGGCGCTTCCCGGTAGATGTCGGGATGGGGCGCAAGGGCGTAGCCGGCAAAACGCTCCGGCCTGCTTCCCACGAGGAGGATGGAGGTGAAATTTTCCTTCATGGCCGAAAGGACCCGTTCGAACAGAGGGGCGCCTTCGATTTCCAGAAAGGCCTTGTCCATTCCCATGCGGCGGCTCTTGCCGCCGACGAGTATGATGCCGGTTATGGAGGAGAGTTTGTTCATTGTTCATTCATACCATGAGGTATGGATGAACCGCGAGCCAGCCGTAGAGTGCCGGAAACGTTGTTGTCATGTCATGGGCACCATTTTTCATCGATTTATAAAACATTTGTACTGCAACGGGCGTATGGCAAGCAATTAAGGATTAAAACAGAAAGCATATATTGAGTACAAGTGAAAAATATAATTTTTGAAACTCTTGCAAAAAGTCTTTACCCCGGTAATTACCTGTGTCCAGAGGTTTTGAAACTAATTGTAATGACTGGATTCCGGCTTTCACCGAAATGACGTAAAAAACACAATATCAGACTATTCCAAGCGCATTAGTCTTGAAATATTCTGTAATTCCCGGCTGGTTTTAATACCTGTCGGGATATAATGGGTGTTAATGGGAATGATCCTGTTCAGCCTCTTCCAGCCAATGCTGCGACTGTATTCTCCAAATGTATGCCGGATAACCGGTCGATGGAGATTCAGATATAACTCTGTGCCTCCAAGGTTCAGGCATCAGATTTCAGTTGATTTCAATTCCCCGCGCGGTTAAGATTTGACCTGGCTTTTGAACGGGGGGAAGATTGCGGCAGCTATTAACCGAATATCTCCAGGCGCACGGTTACTGGGTGCTCTTTGTCTGGACCTTTCTCGAAGGGGAGGCGGGGCTCATCATGGCGGGTTTCCTCGCCTTCCAGGGATACCTGAATATCTTCGGGGTAATGCTGACTGCACTTGCAGGCTCCTTCTGCGGCGACCAGTTCTACTTCTACCTGGGGCGGCTGAAGGGGCCGTTACTCATGAAGCTCTTCAGACCCATTGCCCGCAAATTTCGCAAGGCGCTCCGTATCATCGAGAAGTACGGCGCCTTCGTTACCTTCATTTCCCGCTACACATACGGTTTCCGGATAATCCTGCCGATCATCATCGGCATGACGAACATGACGTCACTGCGCTTCCTTCGGCTGAATTTCCTGAGCGCCCTTTCCTGGTCGATCATATTTGCCCTCGCCGGCTACCTCTTCGGCAAGAGCGCTTCCCTCCTCGTTGAAGACGTGGAAGTATACGAGCCATATATAATGCTTGCTCTAGCGGCCGGCATCGCCTGCATCTGGGTATCCCATTTCTTTCACGCCAGGTGGCGAAGGCGGCGGGGGAGAAGACGTCTGAAACGAATGAAGGAGAATCGTGTTGACCGGAAGGAACCGTCATGACCGAGCTGAGCACCGTTGCCATAGTCCTCGTGGAGCCGCAAAGCCCCGGCAATGTGGGGATGGTCTGCAGGGCCATGAAAAATATGGGGCTTTCCGATCTTCGCCTGGTAAATCCATGCCAGAGGGACCACCCGGAGGCTTTGAAATTCGCCGTCGCTGCCCGGGACCTCCTGGAAAGCGCGACTCTCTTCCCATCGCTTCGGGATGCCATTTCCGACTGCCCGTTTTCCATTGCAACAACCCGCCGTCACGGCAAATACCGTCAGGAAATATTCACGCCTGAAGAGATCGCGGTGAAGATCAGGAGCGTGGAAGGGGGAGGGGGAACGGCGCTCGTCTTCGGAAGGGAGGACAGCGGCCTCACCACCGACGAGGTGGCACTTTGCCGCTGGCATGCCACCATCCCCACCGCAGGCGACTTCGGCTCCCTCAACCTTGCCCAGGCGGTGCTTATATTTGCCTACGAACTCTTACGCGGTGCGGGGGGGACGGTTCACCGGCAGGAGCGCGAACCCTCGCCCCCTGGTGATCTGGAGACCCTTTATGACCATATGGAACGGGCGCTGCTGCATATCGGCTTCCTCAATCCCCAGAACCCCGGCCATATCATGCGGACCTTGAGGAGAATCTTTGCCAGGGCCGAACTCGACAGCCGCGAGGTCGCCGTGATGCGAGGCATGATGGCGCAGATCGATTGGGCCGCCGATGGATTCAAAGGAAAGAAAAAGTCATGAATGCAACCTATATAGGTCTTGTCGCCGGCGCGCTAACCAGTGTGGCTGTAATTCCCCAGGTTGTCAGGACATACCGCACCAGGCATGCCAGGGACATTTCCATTTGGCAGCCGGTTCTCCTTGATATAGGAATGATATTGTGGCTGATTTACGGAGTGCTTCTCAGGGATTGGCCGTTGATTCTGGCCAACGCATTTTCCATATTCTGCAATACGTTGTTGATAGGAATGAAAATTTATTTTAAAGATGGTGACAACCACCAGGAGAATGATTATATTAAGGCCAAATACGGAGATAAGGAGGAAACATGAAGAAATATTTGAAGTTTATTCTTTTTGGGGTATTATTTTCACTCTTGACTGGTTGCGGTTACAACACCATACAAGCCAATGAAGAGGCGGTTATTGCCGCATGGGGCGATGTGGAGGCGAGCTATCAGCGCCGCGCCGATCT